>JAHFTG010000411.1 GCA_023269455.1 Opitutaceae bacterium
CTGCACGTCTTTGACGGTGAGGTGGGCCGGCAGCTTGCCCAGCACGCCGCGCTGGACGGCGGCGAGCACGGTGGGTTTGGGCAAAGCCTCGGCCGTTGTCGCGGCGACGGTGCGACCGATTCCGAGAGCGGCGAAGGTGCAGAGTGCGACCGCTAGGGCGAAGGCGTTGATCGGGCGGGGTAGTATGGACCTGCGATTCACGGGAAGCATGGGGATGTGAATCCAGACTAGCAGACTATCGCGGTTGCGGTAATCGGGGTTGCTCCCTGATTCGCCCCGAGAAACCGGTGCGGCGCGGCCCGATCTTAACCGGTGGCGGGGGTGCTTTTGGCGGCGGCCATTTCGAGGGCACTCCGCCAAGCAAGGGGCTTGGGAAGCATCATCCGAAAACCGGCGTCGAGGGCGGTCTGACGGATCGCGGAGGAACTGTGCGCGGTCACGAGGTAAGCGTGGGCATGGCGGGCGGCGGGGAGAATGCGGAGTTGGGCCCATAGTTCGAGTCCGGTGCCGTCGGGCAGATTGAAATCAAGGAGCACGAGATCGTAGGGCACGGGTGAGCGACGGGCGCACGCGAGGGCCGAGGCGACATCGCGCGCGAGATCGAGCGTGGCGCCGAGCGGTTCAAACAGGTCGCAGAGATGGGCGCGGTGCGGAGCCTCGTCCTCGACGGCGAGGATGCGCAGCGGACACGGGGCGGGTGCGTCGGCGGGATCGGAGCCGGCGAGCGGCACCACGGGGAGCGTGAAGTTGAAGGTGCTGCCGGTGCCCGGCGTCGATTCGCAGGCGAGCGTGCCGCCGGCGAGATCGATGAGTCGCTTGGCGAGCGCGAGGCCGAGACCGGCGCCGGTGGGTGCTTTGCCGTCGTGGATGGCGGTGCGTTGAAAGCCCTCGAAGAGATGGGCCAGGGCGGCGGGGGTGAGGCCGGGGCCGGTGTCGTGCACGCTAACCTTGAGCCAGCCGTAAAGCGCGCCGGCTGCGGGCGGAGTCCACGCGGGTTTGATGGTGACGGTGCCGTCTGGCGGGGTGAACTTGAGGGCGTTGGAGACGAGATTGTGGAGCACGCGTTTGGCGTGGGTGGGATCGGTGAGCACCCAGGCGGGGCAGTCGGTTGATAGCGCGGCGACCGTGAGGGTGAGATTCTTCTCCAGCGCGGTTTGGGCGAAGAGCGCCCGGGTCTCGTCGAACAGGGCGGCGAGGTGGAGAGGGCGCGCGTTGAGGGGGATCAGGCCGAGTTCGTAGCGGGAAAGATCGAGGGTGCTGTCGAGCATTCCTGCGAGGTGGGTGACGCAGGCGTGGAGATGGGCGGCATCGCCGTGGGCGGCGGCGGGCAGATCGCGGCGGAGGAGGGAGGCGCTGAGGGTGGCCGCGCCGGCGAGGGGCGTGCGGAGTTCGTGGCTGATCGCGCCGATGAGTTCGGTGCGGCGGGCGTTGAGCTGGAGGAGGGTGGCGTTGGTGGCGAGGAGGGCTTCGGTGCGCTGGCCGACGAGGTGTTCGAGTCCGGCGGCGCGTTGGCCGAGCCGGCGGGTGCGCCAGCGGGCCCAGCCGGCGGCGCCGAGAATCGCGGCCACGAAGATGAGTCCGCGGAAGAGCCACGTCTCGGCAAAGCGGGGCGTGACCGCGAAAGCATAGGCGAGCGCGGGACTGGTTTGGCCGGCGGCATCGACCGTGCGGACGCGGAAGACGTAGTTACCGCCGGGCAGGCGCTCGTAGTCGCGGGTGCGCGACTGGGTGGGGGCGGACCAATCGGGCTCGATGCCTTCGAGCCGAGTTTGGAAGGCGAGCGGGAGCGGGTGCCGGGTTTGGGCGGCGCTGTAGTCGAAGCGGACAGAGCGTTCGCCACCGATGGTCGCAGCGGTTGCGAGCGGCAGACTGGTGCCGTCGCGCGTGGCCACGGTTTCGAGCCAGGGCGTCTGCACGAGCGGCAGGGCCGCGGGCACGACGGTGAGATCGAGGCGAGCGGCGGAGGTCATGCCACCGAGCCACCAGACGAAATGGCCGTCACGCTCCTCCCACCAGGCGGCGGTGAGGCGGCCGAGGCCGTCGATGAATT
>JAHFTG010000412.1 GCA_023269455.1 Opitutaceae bacterium
CCGTGGAGTGCGCCGGTTTTTGAAGAGACGGCGAAGCGCGTTTTTTCGGCTGAGGTGAGGCGATGAATCCAGACGGGATCGTGGGCGGACATGCGATTTTAGCCTTCGAGGACGACGAGGGTTTCGCCGGCGTTGACGGGGCGGCCTTCGGCGCAGCGGATTTCACGGATTTTACCGGCGCGGCTGGCGGAGACGGTGACTTCCATTTTCATCGATTCGAGGATCACGAGTGGCTGGCCTTCAGCAACATTCGCGCCGGGCTCGATGAGGATTTTCCAGACGTTGCCGGGGATGTGGGCGGGGAGGGAAATACAGCCTGCAGGGATGGCTGATTCGTCGGCGGTGGCGGCAGCTTCGTCGCTGGCGGAGAAGTTGAGCTGGCCGCTCTCGATCCAGCGCTGGCGCTCGGCCTCGAAGGCGGATTGCTGGCGGGTCTTGGCGGACGTGATGGTTGCTTCGTTTTCGACGAGAGATTTTTGGTAATCGCGCAGGCGGAAGGTGGTTTCTTCGATGCGGAGTTTCACTCTGCCTTGGGGGAAGTCTTCGCGGAATTTCGCGAGCTCGGCGTTGGTGACGGGGTAGAAACGGATCTGGTCGAAGAAACGGAGGAGCCAGGGTTTTCCGTCGGTGAAATCGGCGGTCTGTTTGTAGCGGTTCCACATCTGGCAGGTGCGGCCGATGAACTGGTAGCCTCCGGGGCCTTCCATGCCGTAAACGCAGAGGTAGGCGCCGCCGATGCCGACGGCGTTTTCGGGGGTCCAGGTGCGGGCGGGATTATATTTCGTAGTGACGAGGCGGTGACGGGGATCGACGGGCGTGGCGACGGGCGCGCCGAGGTAAACGTCACCGAGGGCCATGACGAGGTAGCTCGCCTCGAAGGCGATGCGGTGGACGTCGTCGATGGAGTCGAGGCCGTTGATGCGGCGAATGAACTCGATGTTGCTCGGGCACCAGGGGGCGTCCTTGCGGACGATCTGCATGTATTTGCGGATGGCGAGGAGGGTGGATTCGTCTTCCCACGAGAGCGGGAGGTGGACGATGCGCGAGGGGACTTCCATGTCGTCCACGACGGGGAGTTCGCTTTCGGCGCGGAGGAGAATCCCGAGCAGGCGCTCCATGGGGAGGATGCGGTAGTCGAAGTGGACTTGGAGCGAACGAATGCCGGGCGTGAGATCGATGAGGCCTTGGATCTTGTGGCGTTCGAGCCACGTCTGGAGCGCGTGGGCGCGCATGCGGAGCGCGAGGTCGAGTTGGAGCGGGCCGTATTCGACGAGGAGGTTGGCGTCGCCTTGGCGGCGATAGACGACGGCGGGCGCGGTGGGGCGGGCAGGGAGCGTGTGGAGGACGGCGGGTTCGGGAGGTTTGTCACGTATTACGTGACAAACGGGTTTTGGGGCGCGTTTGAGGGATTCGATTTCGGAGTCTTGGGCGAGGGCGAGAATGCGGGCGTGCTCGGCGGTCAACGCGACGAAGTGGACTTTGTCGCCGGGCTTGAGCTGGCCCATTTTCCAGAGCTCGGCTTGCACGATCGTGAACGGGCAAACGAAGCCGCCGCAGCTCGGGCCGTCGGGGCCGAGGATGATGGGCATGTCGCCGGTGAAATCGACGGCGCCGATGGCGTAGGCGTTGTCGTGGATGTTGGACGGGTGCAGGCCGGCTTCGCCGCCGTCACGACGCGCCCACTCGGGCTTGGGGCCGATCAAGCGGACGCCAGTGCGGGCGGAGTTGTAGTGGACTTCGTAGGACGTGGTGAGGAGGACGGAGATGTCGGCCTCGGTGAAGAAGTCGGGGGCACCGTGCGGGCCGTAGAGGACGCCAATCTGCCATTCGCGGGTGAGGGGCGGTTGGATGGCGGCGGGGGCGCGGAGGAGTGGGGCGTCGGTGGTGACGCCGGCGGGGGTGGAGGGGTGGATGCGGAGGACGTCACCAGTGCGGAGGGCGCGGCCGGAGTGTCCGCCGAAAAGGCCGAGGGTGAAGGTGGACTTGCTGCCGAGGTAGTCGGGGACGTCGAAGCCGTGGCGGATGGCGAGGTAGGCGCGGAGGCCGGGG
>JAHFTG010000413.1 GCA_023269455.1 Opitutaceae bacterium
AAGGCCAACGCCAATCTCCCCAAGGGCAAGATCGACGGCCCCGACACCGCCTACACCCTCCGCCTCAACGACCAGCTCGCCACCGCCGCCGACTACCGCGCCCTCGTCGCCTTCCAGCGCAACGGCACATCCATCCGCCTCGGCGACCTCGGCGCCGTCGTGGACAGCGTGGAAAACACCCGCCAGGCCGGCTGGTATAACGGCCGCCCCGCCGTCCTCCTCATCATCTTCAAGGCAGCCGGCGCCAACGTCATCGATACCGTTGACCGCATCCGCGCCCTCATGCCGCAATTCGAACGCTGGATGCCTCCCTCCATCAAGATGTCCGTCCAGCTTGATCGCACCGGCACCATCCGCGCCTCCGTCCATTCGATCGAGCTGACGCTCCTCATCTCCATCGCGCTCGTCGTGATGACCGTGTTCATCTTCCTGCGCCGCCTCTGGGCTACTGTCATCCCCAGCTTCACCGTGCCGCTCGCCCTCGCCGGCACCTTCGGTGTCATGTATCTCTGCGGCTACACCCTCGATAATCTCTCCCTCATGGCCCTCGCCGTCGCCGTCGGCTTCGTGGTGGACGACGCCATCGTCGTCGTGGAAAACATCGTCCGCCACATGGACGCCGGCAAGACCCCGATGGAAGCCGCCCTCGCCGGCGCCCGCCAGATCGGCTTCACCATCGTCTCGATCAGCCTCTCGCTCGTCGCCGTCTTCACGCCGCTGATCTTCATGACCGGCATCGTCGGCCGGCTCCTCCACGAATTCGCCGTCACCCTCTCCGCCGCCATTCTGCTCTCGGCCGTCGTCTCGCTCACCTTCACCCCGATGATGTGCAGCCGCTTCCTCCGCCACGAAAAATCCGAGACCGCGCCCAACCGCTTTTTCCGTCTCCTCGAAACCGGCTTTGACCGCCTTCAGCAATCCTACGGCCGCGGCCTCGACTGGGTGCTCGACCACCGCCGCCTCATGCTCGTCGTCACCGCCGCCACCGCCGCCGCCACCGTTTACCTCTATATCGTCGTGCCCAAGGGCTTTTTCCCCAACGTGGACAACGGCTACATGATGGCCACCACCGAGGCCGCCCAAAGCGTCTCCTTCCAAGACCTCGCCAAAAAACAACAGCAGGTCACCGCCATCGTCCTCGCCGATCCCGCCGTGCAATCCGCCGCCGCCTTCATGAGCGGCGGCAACAACAACGCCCGCATGTTCATCCAGTTGAAGCCGCTCTCCGAGCGCCAGGTGGACATCCAGGTCGTCATCGACCGCCTCCGCAAAAAGCTCCGCAAAATCGAGGGCGTTTCCCTCTTCATGCAAGCCGCCCAGGACCTGCGCGTCGGCGGTCGCTCCTCCAAAAGCCAGTATCAATACTCCCTCGTCGGCTCCGACCTCGATGAACTCGGCCGCTGGTCCAACGCCCTCCTGAACGAACTCAAGACCATCCCCGAGTTTCAGGACGTCACCACCGACCAGCAGTCCACCGGCCTTCAGGCCAAGGTTGTCATCGACCGCACCGCTGCCGCCCGCCTTGGCCTCACCGTCGCCTCCATCGATGCCGCGCTCTACAACGCCTTCGGCCAGCGCCAGGTCTCCACCATCTACGACGCGCTCACCCAGCACCATGTCATCCTCGAAGCCACCCCGCAGTTCCAGCTCGACCCCGTCTCGCTCGACAAAGTTTACGTCAAATCCTCCGTCGGCGCGATCGTCCCCCTCGGAGCCGTTGCCACCGTGCAGCTCACCAACACGCCCCTCTCCATCAGCCACCAGGGCCAGTTCCCCGCCACCACGATTTCCTTCAACCTCATCCCCGGCTACTCGCTCAGCCAGGCCACCAAAGCCATTCACAACGCCTTCGATCGCCTGCATGTCCCCGGCTCCGTGCGCGGTGATTTTGCGGGCACCGCCAAGGTCTTCCAGCAATCCCAGTCCACCCAGCCGCTCCTGCTCCTCGCCGCCCTCGGAGCCGTTTACCTCATCCTCGGCATCCTCTACGAAAGCCTGATCCACCCGCTCACCATCATCTCGACTTTGCCCTCCGCCGGCGTCGGC
>JAHFTG010000414.1 GCA_023269455.1 Opitutaceae bacterium
AAACCGGGGACGAAGACGGCCTGCTCCCGGATTTTGGTTTCGAGCTGCGTGGCGAGGGCGCGGATCTCGTCCATCGAGGTGGCGCGGTCGTAGCGTTTGATGAGGGCGTCGATCTCGGGATCGGCGAGGTTGGTGAGGTTGTTGGTCTGAGGTTTTCCGGCGTTGGCGGAGGCGAACATTTCCCAGTAGCGGGGATACATTTCGACGGCGACGCCGAAGGCGGTGAAGGCGATTTCGTGCTGCTTCTCCTGGATTTTTTTCTGGGCGGTGGTGGGGTCGAGGAGCTCGATGTTGAGTTCAAGGCCGGCCTTGAGCGCTTCTTGTTTCAGGATGGGCGGGATGTCTTTCAGAGCGGGGGAACCGAAGGTGAGCGTGAGCGAGAGACGGCGGCCTTTGTCGTTTACGAGGATGCCGTCTGGGCCGTGTTTGGTGAAGCCGGCCTTGGCGAAGGAGGCGAGGGCGTCGTCCACGGAGAAAGGGCGGGCTTTGATGCCGGGGAACGGCACGAGGGCGTAACCGTCGGCAGTGGTCTGCATGCGCGCGTAGTCGCCGCGGAAATAGGAATCGATCACGAGCTGGAAGTTCGTGGCGTAGTTGATGCCGGTGCGGATGTCTCGGTTGTCGAGGAGCGGACGGGCGGAGTTTAGATAGAGGCCGTAGGTGGGTCGGGGGATTTCGTTGTAGAAAAAAATCTTCTGCACGTAGCCGGACTGCACGAGCGGATCGGCGTCGGGAAGTTTGTCATACCAGAATTTCGGGAGGCTCAGGGCGAAGAGGTCGAGGTCGCCGCGCTTGAAGGTTTCGAAGGCTTTGTCGGGGTCGCGGATGACGTCGAGGTGGATGCGGTCGAAGTTGTAGCGGTGGCGGAACCAGGGCTTGTCGGAGGCCCACCAGTTTTTGACGCGGGTGAGATCGATGGAGCTACCTTTGCGGATGTCCTCGGGGAGAACGGTGTAGGGGCCGGTGGTGGGTTCGAGACGCCACTGGTAACGTTGCACGAAATCGGGGCCGAGCTCCTTGTAGAAATGCCGAGGAACGGGGTAGGTGGAGCCGAGGCGGTCGTAGATGTCGGGCTTCGCTTCCTTCCACGTGATGGCGATGGTGTGGTCGTCGTAGCGGGTGATGTTGGTGAAGTTTTCGGTGTAGAAATTATTCGACCACGGGTCGTTGATGTAGGCCGTGCGGAAGAAGAAAAACGTGAAGAGGTAATCATCTGCCGTGATGGGCACGCCGTCGCTGTAACGGGCGTCGGGATCGAGGCGGAAATAGAGAGTGCGGCCGTCGGCGGAGAGTGCCCACGATTTCGCGAGGGCGGGATAATACTGGCCGGTGTCGGGCTGGCGCTGGATGAGCGTGAGGGCGTTGTCGTCGAGGATGTAGCTGCGGAAGGAGCCGTTGGCATCGGGGCCGTTGAAGCGAAGCGTGCGGGGGAAATCATCGATGAAGCCGTGCAGCGTGCCGCCGCGTTTGGCCTCGGGGGCGGCGAACTCGGGGACGTCATGGCCGTCCTGCCAGGAGAGGTCGGCGGGGAGATCGGCGGGTTTGGCGAAGATGAAGAAATCGGGGTGGGCCTTGTAGTAGGCTTCGGCCTCGGGGGTGATGTCGCGGGCGGCTTCGACGACTTTTTTGGCGCAGCCGGTGAGCGCGAGAAGAAGGAGGGCGAGCGTGAGGAGGCACGCGTGAAGAGTGAGAAGACGGACGGGCTTCATTGGTAAGTGGTGAATTTTTTCGGGTCGAAGGCTTCGCGGATGGCTTCGCCGACGAAGGTCACGAGAGTGAGCACGAAGACCATGGAGAAGAAGACGGAGGAGACGATCCACGGGGCCTCAATGTTGCCTATTCCTTGATCGAGCAACTCGCCCCAGCTCGGGGTGGGTGGTGGAAGGCCAAAACCCAGGAAATCCAAGGCCGACAGCGATGATATCGCCCCTGCGACGGTGAAGGGAATAAACGTAACCAGCGTCGAGAGGGTGTTGGGCAGGATGTGAGAGAATATTATGCGTGGCGTGGAAGCGCCCAGCGCCTCGGCGGCGGCGACATAG
>JAHFTG010000459.1 GCA_023269455.1 Opitutaceae bacterium
TTATGTTGTCCCAGCCGGGCCTGCACATTTTCAGTGAGACCTATATAGAGCCGGCCCGCGGGATTGCGCAAAACGTAGATTCGGTAGGCGGTGAGCATATTGCGGAAAACAAAAAAGTCCGACGGGCTTTCTGGGCGCCGTCGGACTTTTTAAATTGGGTGCAGGGGTTGGATTTGAACCAACGACCTTCAGGTTATGAGCCTGACGAGCTACCAGGCTGCTCCACCCTGCATCAAGGGAGGTGCATAAGTGTCCACGCCTGAGGCGCTGTCAACGGGTTTTTCTCAATCGTTGAAATAGTAATACCGGTTGCCTGAGGGCCGTCCCTGACCAACACTTTGCACCTTCGTTACCCCATGAAAACCAAGGTTTCCGTCAGACGCATCAAGTTCGGTGGCTTGGCCGCCGTGGAGCTGAAGACCGCCGCGCTGCGGCTGGTCGCGATCACCACGAAGGGGCCGCGCATCGCCTATTTCGGCAAGGCGGACGGCGCCAACCTGCTGATGTGGCAGCCGGGAAAATATTTTCGCGGTCCGTGGGAGCTGATGGGCGGACACCGCCTGTGGGTTTCGCGTCCGGGCGCGGACGAGGCCGAGGAAACCTACGCGGCGGATAACCAGCCGTGCACGGTGGAGCTCGGGAAGAACGGTTTCACCCTGACAGCGCCGGTGGACCCCGTACTGCTGACGCAGCGCGGCTTCACGGTCACGGCGCTCGCCGCCGACCGGCTGCAGGTCGATCACTTTGTCATCAACCACAGTGCGATGCTCTGGAGCGGCGGCCTCTGGTCCATCACCTGCACGCTGCCGGGCGCGGCGACGCGTTACCTCGTCCCGCTCGGCGACGGCAGCACGTGGGATTACACGACGGTCATCGCCATCCGCACGTGGGGCCATGACCAGGGCGCGAAGACCTTCAACGATCCGCGTTTCGAGATGACCGACGATGCGTTCCACCTGAACCCGGTTTCCGGGCTCGAGAACAAGCGCATGCTCAAGGCCGATCCGGGCATCATGGCCATGCACGAGCCGGCGCAGCAGGTCCTCTTCGCCGTGCGCGCCGCCTACCAGCCCGACGGCAATTATCCGCTCGGCACGAATCTCGCGCTCTACGTCGGGCCGAAGAGCTTCATGGTTGAGATGGAGACGATGGGACCGTTCGTGACGCTGAAGCCGCAGCAGACGCTCAAGCACGCGGAGACGTGGGTGCTGTGCGCCGCGAAGAGCGCGCCGACGGCGAAGGCCCTGGAGGCGTTATTCGCGTAAACCGCGCCGCACTTTTGTTTCTGCCGATGGTATGATGCCGTTTACCATCAATGTGCCGCTGTTTCTCCTGACGTTTCCCTTGCTGTGCGTCTGCGCCTGGCGTGGGAATAAGTCATTTCGCCGGCTGGCCGGCCGCGCGCAGAAGCGCGCGAGGATCGAAAGGAAAGCCATCGTGGGGGTTCTATTCCTCTTCGTGATCACCTGTCTCTGGCTGCTCATCTCCGGTTTAAGGAAGCAGGCCGACTTCGGCGCAATTTTCAGTTGGTTCTGTGGCCACGGATTGGCCATGGGCATCGCGATTCGGATGCTTCGGGACCTTTTCCGCGCGGAGAAGAAGGAAGCGGCCGGCCAGTAAGATTCCTGCAATCGCCCGGAATCTCAGCGCGCTACACCCACGCGCACGACGCTGAAGGAGTTAGCGGGCAGGGAGATTTCGAAGGAGCTGCCCTTCGGTGCCAGGGCACTCGTGTGCGGCGCGATCCGGTCGGGGGCATCGAAGGTGTTCACAGCTTCCAGGCTGTCGCCTTGGAGCAGCGTGAGCGTGCCGGGTTTGACGGTGGTGGCGCCCGCCAGATTCACGGTGACCGCGGAGGCGTTGGGCGTGGCGTTGACCAGTTTGAGGATCACTTCGCCGGTCTTCTCATCGAGGGTGGAGGAGGCGTAGAGGCGTTTCGCTTGCGCGGCGTCGAGGCCGGCGAGCGTCACGGGCAGGATCCGGTCACCGCGGTTGCGCGCGAAGAGACTTTGGACGTGGTAATTCGGTGTGCGGAGCG
>JAHFTG010000109.1:0-4906 GCA_023269455.1 Opitutaceae bacterium
CTGGCAGGACCGCATTCTCCCCTCGCTTACGCTCGGCATCGTTTACGCCGCCTACATCGCCCGCCTCACCCGCGGCGGCATGCTCGAGGTGCTGGGCCAGGACTACATCCGCACCGCCCGCGCCAAGGGCGCCTCCGAAACCCGCGTCATCCTGCGCCACGCCCTGCGCGGCGGCCTGCTCCCCGTCGTTGCGTTCCTCGGCCCCGCCATCGCCGGCATCATCACGGGTTCCTTCGTCATCGAAACGATTTTTCAAATCCCCGGCCTCGGTCGCGAGTTCGTCAACAGCGCCTTCAATCGCGACCGCACGCTCGTCCTCGGCACCGTCATGCTTTACGCGGTTCTCATCATCGCCCTGAACCTCGTCGTCGATGTCGTGCAGGTGTGGCTCAATCCCAAATTGAAATTCGAGTAAGCCGCGCCCGCCATGCTCTCCCTTTCGCCCAAAGAACTTCCTTCCGCCACGCTCACGCCCGCGCAGCTCGAACAGGGCGTGTCTCCGTGGCTCGACGCCTGGCACCGCCTCAAGCGCAACAAGCTCGCCGTCTTCGGCGGCATCACCCTCATCGTCCTCGTGGTCGCCTGCATGGTCGGCCCGTGGTTCAGCCCCTACGGCTACGAAGAGACCTCGCTCGACAACGCCTTCGCCAAGCCGGGCCTTTCCCACTGGATGGGCACCGACCAGCTCGGCCGCGACCTCTTCACCCGCCTGCTCTACGGCGGACGCATCTCCATCACGGTCGGCCTCGTGGCCACGTTTGTCGCCCTCACCATCGGCGTGACCTACGGCGCGGTCGCAGGCTTCTTTGGCGGCAAGCTCGATGCGTTCATGATGCGCGTCGTGGACATCCTCTATGCCCTGCCCTTCACGATCTTCGTCATCTTGCTGATGGTGTTCTTTGGCAAAAATATCTTTCTCCTGTTCTTCGCCATCGGTGCGGTCGAGTGGCTCACCATGTCGCGCATCGTCCGCAGCCAGATCATGTCGTTGAAACGCATGGAATACGTCGAGGCCGCCCGCTCGCTCGGCTTTGGCACGCGGCGGATCATCTTCCGCCACATGATCCCCAACATCCTCGGCCCCGTCATCGTTTACACCACGCTCACCATCCCCGGCGTGATGATGTTGGAGGCGTTCCTCAGCTTCCTCGGCCTCGGCGTGCAGGCCCCGATGAGTTCCTGGGGCGTCCTCATCAAAGACGGCGCCGAAAAAATGGAGGAGTATCCGTGGCTGCTCATCTTCCCCGGCACGGTGTTCTCGCTCACCCTCTTCTCACTCAACTTCCTTGGCGACGGCCTCCGCGACGCCCTCGACGTCCGCTCCGCCAAAGATTGAGATCCGTCGTCGCCCGTTCCTCCCGCTCACGCGCCATCTCTCATGCCGACGAACCCCGAGCCCTTCTCCTTTCAGGCGGCGCAACTGATCAACGCCCTCCGCCGCCTGCCCGACACCACGCCGGCGCGCATGAAGAAGCGCCCGACCAAGGAACTCGGCAACCTCGTCGAAGAGTTGATGGTGAAGTATCAGGTCGGTCGCGCCTCGCCCGAGCAGATGATTCGCGACAACTGGTCCGAGCTCGTCGGCCCCGCCAACGCCCACTATTCCCACGCCGCGCAGATCGATCCCCGCGGACGCCTCGCCGTCCTCGCCGGCCATGCCGTCGTGCGCAACGAATTGTTCATGCACCGCAAGACCATCGTCGAGCGCATCCGCAAGCTCCCCGGCTGCGCCCACGTCCGCGAGATCAACGTCCGCGCCGGTTAATCGTCGCCACCATCTGGCGACAATTTTCAAAAAAACGCTTGCGCGGCGTCCCCCGATTTTGGAACGTGGCCCCTTGCGTTAGTGAAACTCCGTCGGTTACGGGGTTCCACCATGACTAGTCCGGCATTCCGCCGGATTATAACGGTGCGATCGGCAAACGGTGTGGTTTACCCCACGTCGCGAGCGGGTGGCACGGAGCCTGCAAAGGTTCCCTATAGTCGTGCAACTCCCTCCTAAAACCATGTCAACGATCGCCAAACCAGAAATCATCTCCGAATACAAAATCCACGACACAGACACCGGCTCGTCCGAGGTCCAGGTCGCGCTGCTCACCGCTCGCATCAATCACTTGACCGAGCACCTTCGCACGCACCGCAAGGATTTCCACAGCCGCCGTGGCTTGCTCCAGATGGCCTCCCGCCGTCGCAAGCTCCTCGACTATCTCAAGCGCCACAACCTGCCGAAGTATAACGAACTTCTGCAGAAGTTGAGCCTCCGCAAGTAACCTTGCTTTGCAACACAGGCGACCCCATCCGGGGGTCGCCTGTTGTCTTTAACGACACTCGGCAACGACCGGGACATTTCCGTCTGCCTTCCGGTTTTATCAAACCGCGAAGCCAAACGGGAATCTCTCGTCCAAGACGAGGATTGCGAAACGGGTCACCCGTTCACTGTCAGCGTCAGCCCTAAATCCCTTTACGACGACCCGCGCCCTGCGCGGTCCCGCCTGCCTTTCCTGCAAGCTTGTCGTCTTAACCCCCGAGCCTCCCTGCCGCGTGTCGCAGGTCGGCTCATCCTATCCGAGGCACGCATCCGCATCCGAAAAAATATGAATCAGAAATACACCGTCACGGTCCCCGAACTCGGGATCACGTTCTCCACCGGCTCTATCGCCCTCCTCGCAAGCGGCGCGGTCAATGTCGCCGTCGGCGAGACCAACGTCTTCGTCGCCGCCTCCGTCGCCGCCACCATGAAGCCCGGCCAGGACTTCTTCCCCCTCACCGTCGATTATCGCGAGAAATACGCCGCCGCCGGCCGCTTCCCCGGCGGTTACTTCAAACGCGAGGGCCGTCCTTCCGAAAAGGAAATCCTCACCTCCCGCCTCTGCGACCGTCCCTGCCGCCCCCTCTTCCCCGAGGGTTTCCTGAATGAGGTCCAGATCGTCGGCCAGCTCCTCTCCGCCGACCAGATCAACGAGGCCGACATCCCCATGGTCAACGGCGCCTCCGCCGCCCTCGCCATCTCCGAGATTCCTTGGAACGGCCCCATCGCCGCCGTCCGCGTCGCCGAAATCGACGGCGTGTTCGTCGCCAACCCGACCATCGAGCAGATGTTCAGCAGCTCCCTCGACCTCATCTACGTGGGCAACGAGAAGGACATGCTCATGATCGAGGGCTCCGCCGACCAGATCCCCGAAGACCGCTTCATCGAGGCCCTCGCCTTCGCCCATTCGTCCATCCAGCCGATCATCCGCGGCATCAAGGAACTCGTCGCCCTCTGCGGCAAGCCCAAGGCCCACTTCGCCCTCGTCGGCGCCAGCGCCGAAGCCCGCGCCATCATCGAGCGCGTTGTCCCCGCCGACCGCATCTCCGCCGCCATCTTCGGCCACGAGAAGGCTGTCCGCTCCGCCAACGTCAAAGGCCTCAAGGCCGAAGCCCACGCCGCCCTCTCCACCGAGCTCGGCGCCGGCCGCTTCAGCGACGTCGATCTGAACGTCGTCTTCGAAGACCTCCAATACAAGGCCTACCGCCAGACCGTCCTCGCTCGTGGCGTCCGCGCCGACGGCCGCGATGCGAAGTCCCTCCGCAAAATCTCCTCCGAGGTCGGCGTTCTCCCCCGCGTCCACGGTTCCGCCCTCTTCCAGCGCGGCGACACCCAAGGCCTCGTCATCACCACCCTCGGGCCGACCAAGGAAGCCCAGTCCCTCGACGCCCTCACCGGCGGCGTGAAGTCGAAGTCGTTCATCCTCCATTACAACTTCCCTCCCTTCTCCGTGGGTGAGACCGGTCGCTTCGGCACCCCCGGTCGCCGCGAGATCGGCCACGGCGCCCTTGCCGAACGCTCCCTCGTTCCCGTTCTCCCCCCCGAGGACGTGTTCCCCTACTCCATCCGCGTCGTCTCCGAGATCATGGCCTCCAACGGCTCGACCTCGATGGCCTCGATCTGCGGCGGCTGTCTGTCCCTCATGGACGCCGGCGTGCCCATCGTCGCCCCCGTCGCCGGTATCTCCGTCGGTCTCATGACCGAGAGCGGCACCGACGGCAGCATCGCCAAATGGACCACCATCACCGACATCATCGGTGAGGAAGATCATTTCGGTGACATGGACTTCAAGGTCGCCGGCACCACCAAAGGCATCACCGGCTTCCAGCTCGACCTGAAGATCAACGGTCTTCCCTTCGAGATCGCCAAGGTCGCCATCCACCAGGCCCGCGAGGCCCGCGTCGAGATTCTCAAGGTCATGCTCGGTTCGCTTCCCGCGCCCCGCAAAGACCTCAGCCAATACGCCCCCCGCATCCAGACGATCCAGATCGATCCCGAAAAGATCGGCCTGCTCATCGGGCCCGGTGGCAAGACCATCCGCCGCATCGTCGAGACGACCGGCGCGCAGATCGACATCTCCGACGACGATTCCGGCAAGATCTTCATCTACTCCAACAACGGCGAAGCGATGGCCCGCGCGATCCAAGAGATCGACGGCCTTTGCGGCGGCGGTTCGGGTGGCGGTCGCGACGGCGGCGCCCCGATTGAAAACGGCAAGATCTACACCGGCCGCGTCACCGGCGTGAAAGATTTCGGCGCCTTCGTCGAATGTCTCCCCGGCAAGGAAGGCCTCTGCCACATCTCCGAGCTGGCCGACTTCCGCGTCCGCCGCACCGAGGATGTCGTCAAGATGGGCGACAGCATCACCGTGAAGTGCATCGGCATTGATGAGAAGTCCGGCAAAGTCCGCCTCTCCCGTAAAGCCGCGATGAAGGAACTCGAGGCCCAAAACGGCCAGCCCGCCGAAGCCCCCGTCGCCTAAGTCACCGCTTGGTTAAAATCCCAAAGCCGCAGCCTAACCGCTGCGGCTTTTTTGCGCCCCGACTCGCCCCGAGTCTTGCTAACGGATTGCCCAAAGTCGCCGTATATCCACTACTT
>JAHFTG010000109.1:4988-7138 GCA_023269455.1 Opitutaceae bacterium
CCCGCGTGGCACGAACAGCTGCTCGTCGAGGACCAATCCCGCTACGAAGCCAACCCGACCGAAGGCTCCCCGCAGCCGGAAGTGAAGGCACGCATTCTCGGCTGCGAACCGACAACGACCTGAGCCCTTTCCCCGCCGCATGATCCAGTCCTTTGCCGACCGCGACACCGAGCAGCTTTTTCACGAGGAAAAGAACCGGCGCTTCTCGGCAATTGACCGTGTTGCCCTGCGAAAACTCTTCCAACTCAACCGGGCAGGAGCCTTGCAGGATATGTCCGCGCCACCCGGCAACCGGCTCGAAGCCCTCAAGGGGAGCCGCGCCGGCCGGCATTCCATCCGCATCAACGACCAGTGGCGCATCGTCTTTCACTGGACCGAACAAGGCCCGGCCGAAGTCGCGATCATAGATTACCATTGAAACGCACAGGTATAACGCTACACGTTATAGCATGAACCCGCCCATCACACCCGGCGAAATCCTGCTTGAGGAATACCTCAACCCGATGGGGATTTCCCAAAACGCCATGGCTCGCGCCGTCGGCGTGCCACCCCGCGCGATCAACGAGATCGTTCTGGGACGGCGTGCGATCACCCCCACCATGTCCATCCGCTTCGGCGCCTTCTTCGGACAAACCCCGCAGTTCTGGCACGGCCTTCAGGTCGAGTGCGATTTCCGCGCCTTGGCCAAAAAGAAAAAACAGCTCACCGCCAAAATCCGCCCCGCCCAAAGCCTCGGCCACGCCGCCTGATGTCGGTGCCCTGGAGACGCGACCTCGCGGTAGCGTTAGGGTGGATGGCAATCTCCGGGCGCCGTTTCCGTAATCCCCCAAGGCCGCAGCCTAACCGCTGCGGCTTTTTCATGCCCGCAGGTAGGGCGAACCGTCTCGGTAAGCCGCCTCACTTCATCGAAAGCAACGTTTAATCTTCGAATCCGCATGCAGGGCCAAAGCGGTGACCAGCATGAACTCAAACAGTAAAAAGGGAGACGGAGAGGCCCCTCTACCTTCCGCATTGTAAACTACCGGCTCCGCTACGCATAAGACCAAAAGCAGTCCGGCTATGACATAATACCATTTCCGCTGGGTGACCAAATTTCCGACGAGAGCCGTGCGCTTCTCCGGATTTTGGCAGGCTTCAAGAAAGTTCCGGTCGGATTTGTTTAGTTTCATGATATCAAAATGAACTGATGGTCATGCCTGAAGCAGACACTTATTTGGAGAACGTCGAGTGGTGCATCGCAAAATAAAGCGCCAGTCCCGACATAAGCCACGGGGTCAATCCACTACCACCGAAACGCCCCGGCGGGCGATTCCATCAGCGGTCAACAACTCCGAGGTTCGGTCCGCTCTCAACTCTCAGCTCTCAACCCTCAACTTCTCCCCTCACCCTTTCCCAGCGGCGTCCTCGGCTGCGACCAACGACGCAAACGATGCCTTCTCCGTCGCTTTCATGTAGGCTTCGCGCGCGCTGATCTCGCCCGCCTCCAGTCGCTTCCTCAGCGAGAAATCCATCGAGATCATGCCCTCGGCCATCGAACTTTCGATGATGTTGCGGATGGCGCTGATGTTGCCGACCCGGATGGTGCCGCCCAGCGCATCGTGCGGCAGGAGGATTTCGTGAACCGCCACGCGTCCGCCGGTGACTTTTTTGCAGAGGAGCTGGGAAACGATGCCGCGCAGGCAACTGCCCAGCATCACGCGGATCTGGTTCTGCTCCTCGGCGGGGAACGCGTCGATGATGCGGTCGATCGTCTTCGGGGCGTTGTTCGTGTGGAGCGTGGCGAAGACCAACATGCCCATCGAGGCGCAACCCAGCGCGAGGCGGATCGTCTCAAGCTGGCGCATCTCACCCACGAGGATGACGTCGGGATCGGCGCGCATCGCGCCGCGGAGCGCGTCCGCAAACGTGTCGGTGTGCTCCAGCACTTCGCGGTGGACGATGACCGACTTCTTGTTCGTGTGCACGAACTCGATGGGATCCTCCACCGTGATGATGTGGCGCTTCTGCGTGTTGTTCACGTAGTCGATCATCGCGGCGAGCGTGGTGGATTTGCCGCTGCCGGTCGGGCCGGTCACGAGGACAAGACCTTCGCGGAGGTTGCAGAGTTTTTTAATGGCTTCGGGCAGCTTGAGGTCCTCGAACGAAAGGAT
>JAHFTG010000415.1 GCA_023269455.1 Opitutaceae bacterium
GGCACTCCGAGCGCAAGGCATTACCGTGGCGGGCACCGAACGCCTGGAAGTCGAGCCGGGGCCGTTCAATCTCGCCTACCTCACCTCGAAGGCCGCCGGCGGACACATCCTGAAACGCCCGTCTGAAACCGCCGTGAAGCGCGCCCTGCCCCCCGAGCCAGTCGTGCCGTTCAAGCCCCACGCCTTGCCCGAGGCGAAGCGGTTCATCTATTCGGCGAGTTACTTCCTGCCGATGAACCCGGTTGATGACGACATCCTGCTCACCGAGGCGCAGTTCAAGGAACTCTTTCACAAACAGTCCATCGAGCGCTACATGGCCGGCCCTCATCCGCTCGTGCTCGGCTATCAGCTCATCCGCGACAACCGCTTCTTCGTCAAAATCGCCGCCTGCAACCTTACCGCCTTCAAAAAAGAAAACCCGCACGACCCGATCGTCGATCTGCTCACAACGCCCTACTGGTTCCGCGTCCACGTTTACTACGATCTCGTGACGAGTCAGGACTTCGTCGTCCTCACCCACGGCAGACCGAAGCCCAGCGACATCCCCGTCATCCGCGTCCACAGCGAGTCTATTTTCAACCGCTTCCCTCTCCGCACCACGGAAAACCGCGACAAGCTGAAACAGTCCGTAAAACACATCGTGACCTACGGCTCCGGCGCGATGCTGCTCCTTCACAACGATGGGCGCGGCGCCGGCTTCGGTGCGCACGCCACCGACGCCATGATGGCCGACACCGGCCAGGCTCGCTCCTCCGACGATGCCTACCGGCAACTCGGCGTGGATTACGACAGCCGCGACTACGACGCGTCCATCGCCCTGCTCAAACATCACATCCCGAACGAAAAAATTCAGATGGTGATGAACTCACCCGACAGCCTCGTGAAAAAGCCGGAATACGCCGAGGCGCTCAACCGCCACCGCATCGACGTTGACCGCTGGATCTTCCTCGATTGCGACCCGAACTAAGGTGGCTCAGGCCGGAGAGGACAGGCCGATCAGCCCGTAAAACCACCGTGTCCAGGCTTCGGGCAGAAGGGTGTCCACGAGCAGCTTTACGTTCAGCACGATGATCACAAGCGTGATGGTCCAGCCGAGGATTTTTATCCAAAGCGGATTCACGAATTCACCCATCTTCGCCCGGTCCCCGGTGAAGCGCATGAGCGGCCAGCACGCGAACCCGAGCTGCATGCTCAGGCACACTTGGCTGGCTACGAGCAAGGCCGTGCTCTTGCCCTCGCCAAACACGCCGATGATCACCACCGCCGGCACGACCGCGATCATGCGCGTGATGAGCCGTCGCAGCCAGGGACGCAGGCGGATGTTCAAGAAACCCTCCATCACGATCTGTCCGGCGAGTGTTCCTGTGAGCGTCGAGTTCTGTCCCGAGGCCAGCAGCGCGACCGCGAACAACGTGCTCGCAAACGTCACGCCCAGCACGCCGTCGAGCAAGTGATAGGCCTCCTGGATTTCGCCCACGCCCTCGTGGCCGTTGCCATGAAACGCGGCCGCCGCGAGGATGAGGATGGCGGCATTGATGAAGAGCGCGAACATCAGCGCTACGGTTGAGTCGATGGTCGCGTATTTCACCGCCTCGCGTCGGCCAACCGGTGTGCGGTCAAACTTCCGAGTCTGCACGATGGACGAGTGCAGATAGAGATTATGAGGCATCACGGTCGCCCCGATGATGCCAATGGCAACGTAGAGCATCTCGGAATTTTTCAGAATTTCTAGCCGCGGCATGAAGCCGCTGAACACGCCGCCCATGTCGGGCTTGGAGACGACCATCTCAACCGCAAAACAGGCCGCGATGGTGCCGATCAGGGTGATCACGACCGCCTCAATGTAGCGGAATCCTTTTTGTTGGAGGAGCAAGACGACGAGCACATCCGCCACCGTAATGACGCAACCCCACACGAGCGGGATACCAAAGAGAAGTTGCAGCGCGATCGCCGAGCCCACGACCTCGGCAAGATCACAGGCGGCGATGGCCAGTTCGCAGAGAATCCACTGAAACCAGACCACCGGC
>JAHFTG010000416.1:0-1286 GCA_023269455.1 Opitutaceae bacterium
ACGCTGCTCAAGCTCGACGCCTACATCCACTGCATCATTCCCCGCGGCGGCGAGGGCCTCATCCGTTTCGTCGCGCAAAACTCCACCATCCCCGTCATCAAGCACTACACCGGCGTGTGCTTCATTTACGTGGACAAAGCCGCCGACGCCGCGATGGCCGAGACCATCCTCCTCAACGCCAAAACCCAGCGCCCCGGCGTATGCAACACCGCCGAGCAACTCCTCGTCCACGCCGACGTCGCCGCCACGATCCTACCCAAGCTCGCCGCCGCGCTCACCGCAAAAGGCGTCCAACTCCGCTGCGACCCCGCTTCGCTGGCGATCCTGCAAAAGTCTGCCGCCTCTGATTCTGGCTCTCAGCTCTCAGCTCTAAGCTCTCAGCTTTACACCGCCGCCACCGCAGCGGACTACACCGCCGAGTTCCTAGACCTCATCATGGCCGTCCGCATCGTGCCCGATTTGGAAACCGCCATCGCGACCATCAACCGCGACAGCTCCGGCCACACCGAAGCGATCATCACGTCCGACGAACAAGCCGCCCAACGTTTCCAACAAGCCATCGACAGCGCCGTCGTGACCTGGAACGCCAGCACGCGTTTCAACGATGGTTTTGAATTTGGTTTCGGCGCCGAGATCGGCATCAGCACCGACCGCCTCCACGCCCGCGGCCCGATGGGTTTGAACGAGCTCTGCTCCTACAAATACCTCGTCACCGGCACCGGCCAGGTGCGGGCGTAAATAACGGCGTACTCAGGCGTCGGTTACCGTAGTAAATCAGGCACTTCGGAGAGCCCGCCAAGACTCGAACCACATCTGCGCGCAGCTGTCTATGGGCGCATGAAGACTTCGCCCACGTCTCTCCTCATAACGACGGCCGCCTGCCTGGCGTCGGTCGCGCTGTTCGCCCAAAACGGCACCCATCAGGATACCGCCACAACCACCGCCCCCGTTGTGTTGCCCACGGTCGAAGTGAAGGGGGACACCACCGTCGAGCCTGCCCCTGACAAAAACACCACCGAGAAGCAGGCCGCCGCCCTCGCCCTGAAACGTTACCTCTTCCAAAGCGAAACCGACCGCGCCCTGAACCGCTTCACGCTGCCAGTGTTCGGCCGCACGCCCGAGCAGCGCGCCCTCGTGCGTTTACGCGAAGACCAACGCCTCGAACGCCTCGCCACGCTCGAAGACCGCATCGCCTATCTTAAGCTCACCGATCCGGCGGCCGCCCAGCGCCTGCGGCAGGAAACGTATTCCCTCGCCCTGCGCGACGACTACCTGCCGACCTCCAT
>JAHFTG010000416.1:1301-2026 GCA_023269455.1 Opitutaceae bacterium
GGTCCGCCCTAGCATACCAATAGCCCGCGTTGCCCGGATCGCCTTCCTTCCGATGCAGGTAGGTGTGAACCCAATCCCCGTCGCGGCTCTTCGCCTGCTGGCAAAGCTCATGCGCACGATCCCAGTCCCCATGCGCCTCCGCCCAAAGCGCCTGCAACGGCAGGCTTAGGTCCGGACACGTTTTCGCCTCCCTGAATTCATCGACATCCATGCAATGCAGGATGACCGGCCGCGCACGAAACTCCGGATTCACTTGAGCGTTGAACGTTCTCCAGCGGCAGGCGAACTTCCGCCCAGCCACCATGCCGCCCGTCGCCGACACCCTCCTCAAACGTCTCGCTTGGGACGACCTCGACCTCGCCTACCTCCGCCGGCTCGCCGAAACCGCCCGCGACGAAGACCTCGCCGGCCTCGGCCTCCGCGAAAAACCCCGCGCCACCGGCGACCGCTCCACCGCCAGCCTCGCCACCGCGCCCCGCCAAGGCTCCGCCGATCTCGTTGCCCGCGAATCGCTCACGACCTGCGGCCTGCCGCTCATCCCCCTCATCCTTTCCGTCTATGGCGGCAACGCCACCGCCCAGCTCCGCGTAAAGGACGGCCGTGCGCTCAAAAAAGGCGACGTCATCGCCACCCTCAACGGCGACCCGCGCACCCTCCTCTCCGCCGAACGCGTCATCCTGAATTTCGTCCAACGCCTCTCCGGCATCGCCACGCAGACGCGCCGC
>JAHFTG010000417.1 GCA_023269455.1 Opitutaceae bacterium
CTCTACGCCGAGATGCTCGGCCGTATCAAACAGACCGACCTCAGCGCCCCCTATCACAAGGGCGGTTACTGGTATTACACCCGCACCGAGGAGGGAAAACAATATCCCGTCTATTGCCGAAAACCCGGCGTCCTCACCGCCCCCGAGGAAATCATCCTCGACGTCAACGCCCTCGCCATCGGCGAGAAGTTCATGGAGATCGGCGACCTCTCCGTCAGCGACGACGGACACCTCCTCGCCTACTCCGTCGATCGCAACGGCCACCGTGACTACGAGGTCTTCGTGAAGGATCTCCGCACCGGCGCGCTCCTCCCGCAGAAGATCGGCACCGCTTCGTCCTTCGAGTGGGCCTCCGACAACGACACCCTTTTCTACACCCAGGAAGACCCCGTCACCAAACGCTCCTGCCGCCTCCTCCGCTGGAAGCTGAGCAACGGCAAACACAAGTCCCTCTACGCCGAAAAAGACGAACAATACGATCTCGGCCTCGGTCGCTCGCTCGACGGCCAATACCTCTTCTGCTCCGCCGAAAGCAAAGAGACCACCGAGGTTCGCGCCCTCCGCGCCGACGATCCCAAGGGCAAGTTCCGCGTCCTCCTCCCCCGCGAGGAAAAGCACGAATACTTCGTCGATCACCGCGACGGCCTCTTCTACATCCTCACCAATAAAGGCGCGAAAAACTTCCGCCTCGTCACCGCTCCCGTCGCCACGCCCGACGAAAAACACTGGACCGAACTCGTCGCCCACAACCCCGCCGTGAAGATCGACGGCTTCGACCTCTTCGCCCGCCACGCCGTCCTCGAAGAACGCGAAAACGGCCTGCCCTATCTCCGCATCCTCGATCTCAAGACCGGCGCCTCCCACCGCATCGAAGCCGCCGAACCCGCCTACGACATATCGGCCGACGTCAATGCCGACTACGACACCGACACCTTCCGCTACCGCTACGAATCGCTGGTCACGCCGCCCACTGTTTACGCCTACAACCTCAACACTCACGAACGAACCACTCTCAAGCAGACCGAGATCGTCGGCGGCTACGATGCCTCGCGCTACGCCAGCGAACGCCTCTTCGTCACCGCGCCCGACGGCACGCATATCCCCGTCGCTCTCGTTTACCGCAAAGACCTCCGCCGCGCCGGCCCGCAGCCGCTCCTCCTCTATGGTTACGGCAGTTACGGCTTCAGCATGCCCGACCAGTTTTCCTCCAGCCGCCTGAGCCTGCTCGACCGCGGCGTGATCTACGCCGTCGCCCACATTCGCGGCGGCGGCGAGATGGGCGAGGAGTGGCACGACCAGGGAAAAATGGCGGACAAGATGAACACGTTCACCGATTTCATCGCCTGCGCCCAGGACCTCATCCGCCTCGGCTACACCACTCCGCCCGATCTCGTCATCCAGGGCGGCAGCGCCGGCGGCCTGCTCATGGGCGCAGTCGTCAACCTGCGTCCCGACCTCTTCCACGCCGCGCTCTACGACGTGCCGTTTGTCGATGTGATCAACACCATGCTCGACGCGTCCCTCCCGCTCACCACCGCCGAGTATCTGGAGTGGGGCAACCCCGCCGTGAAGGAGCAATACGACTGGATTCGCGCCTACTCGCCCTACGACAACGTCACCGCGCAGCCCTACCCCGCGATCCTCGTCAACGTCTCCCTCCACGACAGCCAGGTGCCGTATTGGGAAGGCGCGAAACTCGTCGCCAAGCTCCGCGCCCTCAAGACCGACGCCAACGTCCTCCTCCTCAAGGCCAACCTCGACGCCGGCCACGGCGGCGCCTCGGGCCGCTACGACGCGCTCCACGAAACCGCCTTCGACTACGCCTGGCTTCTCAGCACCCTCGTCCTCACGCCCCCGCGCCCCTGACCCCGACCGTCACGTTTCCGCCCCGCCAGCGTCATCAGACGCCCCTCCGCTTAATCGTTGGAGCCATTGGCGGATTTCATGAGTGGTTAAAAAGCCGCGTCCCTCCCTCCGTCCCCCCTGATTGCCCCCGTAAGCCCGGCGCATACCCGCCCCGGCACC
>JAHFTG010000110.1 GCA_023269455.1 Opitutaceae bacterium
TGTCGTGAAGGAAGGTGTTTCCGGCTTCATCGTGCCAATCAGATCGCCCCAAGCCATCGCCGAAAAAATCAACTGGTTTGCTGATCATCGTGACGCTTGGACAACCATGAGCCGGGCCGGCCAATCCTCGTCCGCACAATTTACGTGGGATGATCATACCTCCACCGTTATCGCAGGCATCGCCTCGCCAAATGCTTGCACGCCAGTCTCGCCACCTTCGGCCATTCCGGTCATGCCCGCGCCATGATTTCGCGCCAGCCCACGCCCTCGCTCCTGCCCATAAAGGCCGCGATCTGGCTTTATTTCGTCTTGCTGCTCATCGAGGGAGTCCTGCGCAAATGGCTTTTTCCGGAATACAGCGACGTGTTGTTCATCGTCCGCGACCCCGTCGTGCTAATAATCTACGTCCTTGCCCTTCAAGCCCGTGTTTTCCCCTTCAGGCTGGCGATGATTGCCCTCGGGCTGATCACGTTTTTCTCTGCGTTGTTTGCGATCTTCAACGACACGCCCCCCGTCGTCACGCTGTTCGGTCTGCGCACGAACTACCTGCATATCCCGCTAGTTTTTATCATCATGCAGACGCTGGACCGGAATGATGTCATTCGGTTTGGCCGCGTGATGCTCGTCGTGGCTGTTCCCATCTTCGGATTGATGGTCGCTCAGTTCCAAGCGGCCCCCGATTCTTGGCTCAATGCCGGGGCAGGAGGGAGCGTTAATGGCCAGATTCGCGGCGCACTGGGCAAGATTCGTCCGCCGGGCCCTTTCAGCTTCATCGACGGGATCGTGTGTTATTTCAGTCTGGCCACCGCCTTCGTCTATTATGGATGGAGCAAGCCGGGAGTCTTCGGACGAGGATTGTTGCTGCTCGCGACCTTGGTCACGGCCTTGGCCGTGCCTATTTCGATCAGTCGCTCATTGTTGATGGGAGTGCTCATCGTGATCGGCTTCGGTCTTGCCACCTCGCTCAGGAGCGTGAAGACCGCCTTGCGCATTTCTATCCCGCTGGCTCTAGCCGCTGTTTGCCTGTTGTTCGTATCCAAAACTGTCTATCTAAAGGCTTTTACCACTCGCTGGGACGAGTCTATCAGTTCTGGAAAAGGGACTTTCTATAACAACGTCTTTGAACGCATTCTGGGGAATTACACCGAGCCTGTCACCCGCATTGGCGAAGCGCCCCTGCTCGGACACGGTGTCGGTGCAGGCACACTGGCCGGGGCTCGCTTGATGACAGGCAAGGCGTCCTTTCTCCTGGCCGAATCGGAGCTATCTCGCATCATCCTCGAACTCGGTCCCATTCTTGGGGCAGCTTTCATTGCTTGGCGGATCTGGCTGGCGCTGAGCCTGGTCTTCGGAGGCTGGAGTTTTTTTGGCCGAACTCGTGATGCACTTTCGTGGCTGATCGCCGGTGCCACCTTGCTTAACGTCTCCACCGGCCAGTGGGGTAGCAGCACGCAGCTCGGGTTTTCCGTTTTCGGCGCAGGTCTCGCCCTGGCTGCACGCAATGTTCCGCTCGAAGAAGAAATCCCCGAGTTGGCCAACGAAGAGGCCGAGACCGTGACTGCATGAAGGTTATCCTCGTCTGCAACTACCAACCCGACGGCCAGCAAAGCATGCTGCGTTTTGGCGACCTGCTCGCGCAGTCCCTGGCCGCTCGCGGTATCGAGATAACCGTGGTCGCGCCCCGCCCCCGGCTTGGCGCGCGTTTTCGTCGCGCCGCCGCCGGGCGCTCCGGACGCTGGCTGGGCTACTTCGATAAATACCTGTTGTTTCCGCATGATCTGCGGCGGGCCTTGCGCCCGTTCGCGCACCGCCGCGACACGGTTGTTCATGTGGTGGATCATTCGAACGCCATTTATCTGCCAACCGGCGCGACGCTGCCCTGGGTCGTGACATGCCATGATCTGCTCGCGGTGCGCGGCGCGCTTGGCGAGGATACCGATTGTCCCGCATCCATACTCGGGCGGCTGCTGCAACGGCAGATAACCCAGGGTCTCGCGCGGGCGGATGCTCTCGCCTGCAGCTCCACCAGCACAAGCGAGGATGTAAAACGCTTGATTCATCCAACCGGAAAACAAGAGCGTCGCGTGATCCTGCTCGCGCTGAACCAGCCCTACCGACCGAGCAACCACGAGGAATTGCTGCCTGCATTTGCGTCCGGCCAGCCGTTTTTGCTGCACGTCGGATCGAATCTTACACGCAAAAACAAAACCGGCGTGCTGCGGGTTTTCCTTCGGCTCGCCGCCTCAGGATGGCCAGGGCGGTT
Source organism: Opitutaceae bacterium (assembly GCA_023269455.1). Classification (GTDB taxonomy): domain Bacteria; phylum Verrucomicrobiota; class Verrucomicrobiia; order Opitutales; family Opitutaceae; genus Rariglobus. The sequence continues at coordinate 2,264 of JAHFTG010000110.1, forward strand.
GGTTTTTTGCGGGGATGAACTTCCTGCGGAAATCTCCGCAGGTGCCAAGTCAGCCGGGCTGACTGCGCGGGTTCACGCCGTGCCCCGCGCAAGCGAAGCCGAACTCGAAGCCCTCTATTCCCGGGCGCACGCACTGCTTTTTCCATCCCGGGGCGAAGGCTTCGGCTGGCCCGTGATCGAGGCCCAGGCTTGCGACTGTCCCGTGATTTGCAGCGACCGCACCTCGCTCCCTGAGGTTGGCGGTGACGCTGCGCTCGTTCACGCGCTCGATGACGAGGTCGGCATGGCCGCTTCGGTTTTGAAACTCGGCGAACCCCTTTTCCGCACCGCCGTGATCCAGCGAGGACGGGAAAATCTCGTGCGTTTCTCAAAGGAACGCATGCTGGATGCCTATATCGAACTCTACGCGTCCGCCCTCCGCTCCCACTCCGCCCACCCATGAAAAACCTGCTTCGCCTCCTCGTGGTGCTCCTGCCTTGGACGCTGCGCCGCCCGGTGCTCGTGCATGGCTACGGCTACAAAATCCACCCCACCGCCCGCATCGGGCTTTCATGGATTTTCCCCCGTCACCTCGTTCTCGGCGAACACGCACGCATCGGCCATCTCAATGTCGCCATCCACCTCGACCGGCTCGAATTGGGCGCACACGCCACGCTTGATCGCGCCAACTGGATCACCGGTTTTCCGACTGACAATACCCGCCACTTCGACCGCCAACCCGAGCGCCAACCCACCTGCCTGCTCGGCGCGCACAGCGCCGTCACCAAGCGGCACCACCTCGACTGCACGGACCGTATCGAAATCGGGGCCTTTACGATCTTGAGCGGCTACGCTTCGCAACTGCTCACCCACTCGATCAACGTCGTGAACAACCGCCAGGAATGCGCGCCCATCCGCATCGGCGATCACTGTTTTGTGGGCACCGCCGTCGTCGTGCTGCCCGGCGCATGCCTGCCCGACCGCTCCGTGCTCGGCGCCAAGGCTCTGCTTAACAAATCACACGACATCGTCGGCTGGCTCTACGCCGGCGTGCCCGCCGTGCCAATAAAAGCATTGCCCGCCGACGCCGCTTATTTTCACCGCACGACCGGCTTCGTATCCTAACTGATGACCGTTGCCGCATGAGCCTACGCATTCTTCACGTCGTGCGCAGCCTACGGCCGGAAACCGGCGGGCCGGTCAGCGTCGTGCGCAATCTCACCACTGCGCTCGAAGCCGCTGGCCACCGCAGTCACATTTTCTCGCTCGATCAAGCCGATACGGTCCGCAGCGGTGCCGCAGTGCATACGCTCGACGCTCCTTCGCACGGCTACGGCTACACGAAAGCCTATGTCCCCTGGCTGCGCGCCCATCGGCACGAATTCGATGCGGTGATCATCCACGGCCTCTGGCAGTATCAAAGTTTCGGCGCGTGGCGTGCGCTGGCCGGGACCAACACGCCTTATTTGGTTTATTGCCACGGCATGCTCGACCCCTGGTTCAAGCGAACCCACCGGCTAAAGCACCTCCGTAAATGCCTTTACTGGCCGCTGGCCGAATATCGCGTGTTGCGCGATGCACGCGCCGTTTGCTTCACCTGCGAAGAAGAGCGGCGGCTAGCCCCGCACAGTTTCCGCCCTTACCGCGTCCACGCCGAAGTCGCGCCCATCGGAGTCACCGCACCTGCGGGCGATGCGAAAAAAATGAAAGCCGTTTTCCACGAGGCGCACCCGCAACTTTGCGATAAAAATTTCATTCTTTTTCTCGGACGCATTCATCCCAAAAAAGGCATCGAGGAACTCATCGCCGCCCACGCGCAGGTCGCCCGTATGCGCCCAGACGCTCCGGCCCTCGTGATCGCCGGGCCTTGCGCCGATGTAGCGTATCAAAAAGACCTGCGCAGCCTAGTCCCGGCGGATTCAGTCCACTGGCTGCCCATGCTCGAAGGTGATCAAAAGTGGGGCGCGCTGCACGCCTGCACGGCCTTCGCGTTGCTGTCTCATCAGGAAAATTTTGGACTCGCCGTCGTCGAGGCGCTGGCTTGCGGGCGTCCGGTTCTTATCAGCAAACAAGTCAACATCTGGGCTGAAATTATCGCGGATCAGGCCGGCCTCGCGGCGGAAGATAGCCTCCCCGGCGGCATCGACCTGCTCACCCGCTGGCTTGATATGACACTCGACGAGCAAGCCGCCATGAGCAGAGCCGCGCTTCGTTGTTTCCAACAACGCTTCGAAATCAATCAGGCCGCAGCCACGTTGACCGCGATCATCACGCGGATCATCGCACGTCCATGAAAATCACCCTGCTCCAAGGCGCCTTTCTGCCGGTGCCGCCGCTGCGAGGCGGCGCCGTCGAAAAAATGTGGTTTCTTCTTGGCCAGGAATTCGCGCGGCTCGGCCATGAAGTCACCCACGTTTCCCGTCTGTGCGATGACCTGCCCGCCTCGGAAACCATCGCCGGTGTGCGGCACATCAGAGTGCCCGGCTACGAGCAGCCGGAAAATGCTCTGCGCTTGAAATGGAGGGATCTCTGTTACTCGTTTCGCGCATGCCGCGCCGCGCCGGCTGCGGATGTTGTGGTGACCAACACGTTTTGGTCACCGCTTTTGCTGAAACCCGCGCAAGGGGCGATTTATGTCGATGTGCAGCGCATGCCCAAGGGACAGATGCGGCTTTATCGCCGCGCCGCGCGCCTGCGCGCCAACTCCTCCTCCGTGCAAGCCGCCATCCTCGCACAAACCCCCGCCGCCGCGCCGCGCGTTCGCGTCATCCCCAATCCCCTGCCCTTCATTCCGTCGCATGGGGTGCGCTGGAAAGCGAAGGAGCGCACCGTCCTTTACGTCGGCCGGCTTCACCCCGAAAAAGGCATCGAACTGCTGCTCGCGGCATGGTCGCAAATTCAGGCGGACGGCACCCTCCCCGGCTGGAAACTGAAATTGATCGGTCCTTCCGATCCCGCCCACGGCGGAGGCGGCGAACGCTGGCTAAACTCGCTCAAAATCCGCCACGCCGACGAAACCATCCTCTGGCTTCCTCCACTTTACGACATCGATGCGCTAAACCACGCCTACGAACGCGCCTCCGTGTTCGTCTATCCTTCGCTTGCCACCCAGGGGGAAACCTTCGGCCTCTCGGTGCTTGAAGCGATGGCGTGGGGCGCGGTGCCTGTGGTCTCGGGGCTCGCGTGCTTTCGCGACTTCGTCGAACCAGCGCGCAACGGTTTTGTTTTCGATCACACCGGCGCTCTTCCCGCAGAAAACCTCGCGCAGGCTCTGGTGCAGGCGGCCGATTCAGCCGCTCTCGCCTGCGGCCAAGCTGCCGTTGAGGTGCGGCGCACCCATCATATCCAAACCATCGCCGCTCAGTTTCTCGACGATTTCGCCACGCTAACACCCGCAAGGCCTTCATGATCGGAAGACCTTTTCCCCTTACGATCATTTCAAGATATTACCTGCGCTGCGCGCTGGTGCTGCTGCTGGACGTGACCGCCTTCCTGCATGCGCGCCCACCGTCCGATGGCCAGCAAGCCGGCGTGACTCTCACGTTCTCCTGCGCGCCCGATTCCGGCGGCGGATTAAACGTGAACACCATGCCTGTCGTCACTCCACGCACCGCGCATGCCGCGACCGACGAATTTCTAGCCGCGCGGCTTCGACAGGCTTTTTCCGATCAACCGTCCGACTGGCGCACTCGCCCTGAATTTAAAGTTCCCGGCGCCTTTAAAAACTGGCTCCGCGAAACCCTCAAAAATGCCGGCATGCCCACGTCCATGGTCGTCGATACCAAGACCGGCCCCGACTCCTTCTGGAATGTCTCCGCGATCATCCCGTCGCTTCCTTATACCGGCGTATGCGTGGACGTGCCGACCACCGCTTTGCCACTCGGTGCTCCCGCGATCATCGTGCCCGCAACATCACTCTCGGCTCCCGACGCCCCTGCGCCGCTCTGGCCAAACACCTTCGCCCGCCTGCACCCATCTCCCGATTCCTCCGCCGCTCTACCCGGCCGAGGCGCGGACGCCATCGCCCTCCTCCGCAAACTCGCCATCGAGGTAGCGGCGGCGAGTTGCTCCGCCTACGCCCGATCCCAAGACGAGATAACTTACCACCAAGAAATCGAAGCGTTTGCCGTGCAATCGGTGGCTACCCTCCTCGGTTCTCCCTATGCCGTGACGGTGAGTTTTGATTCCACTCCATCCTCCTCCGGCCAACGGATTTTGAACGTCACGCTCAAAAACCTGGACCCCGTCGTCACCGCCAGCGTCTCCGTCAGCCAGATCGATCTCCCCAAAAACCTTGGCGGCCGAATGACCGTGGACGCCTTTGACACCCGCTTCGGCTCCTCCCGGCTCGGCCGCCGCATTCGTGCGGACCGGCAAAAATGCTCCGACGACGCCCAACGCCTCCTCGCCTCGTTACTCCCGTCCGGACTGTTTCCGCGCTTCCTTTCCGACGCCGAACGCGCGGCGATCTCCAAGAAACTCTCCACGCTCACCGGCGTTGAACTCGTCACCTATCGCGAGACCGCTGGCGTGCTCGTCTTCGACTTGCTCTACACGCCACCGCAAGGCGCGCTCACACTCTCTCTCGACGGTGACACCACCCGCGCGTTTTCCGGCTCGATCAACTTCAATTACCACTGGCAAAACGGCCCCCAAGTTTCCGCCCAAGGAACTCTCGGCCTGACATCTTCCTCGTTATCCGCGTCAACCACCACCGCCACCCACGCCTTCGGTTCCGGTTGGAGTTTCAAAGCCGATGCCGAAGCCGCCTATCAGCGTAACCAAGATGTGCGCCTCGGCACCCGCAGCGGCCCTCTCGTCACCCTGA
>JAHFTG010000418.1 GCA_023269455.1 Opitutaceae bacterium
GCCTGAATACGTTCTCCTTGATGAACGCCTATTGCGGAGGCGGCAGCTCGGAGATCTCCCTTGATTTGGGCGTCCCTTGCCAAGCATTGACCATCTGCACCGCGTGTTCCTCGGGCAATGACGCCATCGGCTACGCCCTCAACGCCATACGCAACGACGACGCCGACATCATGGTCGCCGGAGCCACCGAAGCCCCAATCGTGGACGCCTATGTAGGCACCTTTTGCGCATCAAAATCACTGACGAAGCGCAACGATACGCCAGCGACTTCCATGCGGCCTTTTGATCGTCATCGCGACGGTTTTCTCCTCGGTGAAGGAGCCGCCTTTCTCATCCTCGAAGAACTCTCCCACGCACTCGCCCGAAACGCTCGCATCTACGCGGAAGTGCTCGGCCACGGAAGCAGTTCGGAAGCCTACCATTCCGTCGCGCAACATCCCGATGGCATCGGCATCCGCCAGGCTATGGAAAAGGCTTTTTATCGCGCGCGACTTCTCCCTTCAGAAGTGGACTACATCAACGCCCACGCCACCGCGACCCCGACGAACGACATAAACGAAACCCGAGTCATCAAACAGGTTTTCAAGGACTATGCCAAACGCGTGCAGATCAGCGGGACCAAACCGGTCACCGGTCACTTGGCCGGAGCCGCCGCCGCCTTGGAGGCGGTCGTGTGCGTGCTGTCCATTGATCGGCAAGTCATCCCTCCGACCATCAACCTGACCGACCCTGATGACGGCTGCGACCTGGACTACGTCCCTGGAACCGCCCGTCACTTCCCCGTGAAAACCGCCATCAATCTGAACGCAGGGTTTGGCGGGAAAAACTCCTGCCTGATCTTTCGGGCGTTTACCGGTTGATGGACTTTTTTCAGCTAGCACCGCTCATCGCCGGCATCAGCAATCTGCTGCTGTCCCTTTTTGTCATCAGCCGAGATTTTCGTTCGCTGACCAACCGCATTTTTTTCTATTGGGGCTTGGCGCTGACCACCTGGACACTGGGGGCTTTTTTATTGTTTCGGGTGCATGATGAGACCACCGCGCTCGCCATCGCCCGCCTGCTTCATTTCGGGGTGATCTTTCTGCCGGTGCTCTACATTCATCTGGCCATTATAATCACGGGCATCCCTATGCGCCGCGTGTTGCCGTGGGCTTACGGTATCAGCGTCCTGCTGGCTTTCGCCAACCTCACCGATTATTTTATCGCAGGGATCCGCCATGTGGACTCGTTTTATTATGCAGTGGCCGGCCCGCTCTATTGGGTGCTCTCGAACATGGTCACGATCCTCGGCGGCCTCGGCGTGTGGTTTATGCTCAAACACCGGCGCGAGCTAAACATCCTCAGCCGCCGTCGTGTATCAGCGATGATTTTTGCGTTGGCCCTGCTTATGATTTTGGGCGCGCACGATCTTTTGCCGATTCTTGGAATCTACAAATATCCCGGCACCTCCATTGTGGTATACCCCATCGGCACTCTGGCGGCGTTCATGTTCCCGGTCGTGGTCTCCTACAGTGTCCTCCAAAACCAGTTGCTCGATATCCGGTTCGCACTGGGGCGGCTGTCCGCGATGCTGGTGCGCCTGCTTTTCTTTTTCTCGATTGGTTTTGGCCTGCTGTTTGTTTGCGCGCTCATCATTCCTGGGCGATTCACGTTTTTCTCTTTCGCGGCGAGCCTGGCTGTGATGCTGATCAGCGGCTGTATCAGTTCGGTGTTTTTCCCAAAGTTGTTGGGGGCCGGCGCCGAATCTCTCGAACGCCGGATTCTCGGCGACCGCTTTGAGTATCAGGAACACATCAGGGGATTTATCGAATCCATCCACGCCTATACAGAGTCCAACCGGCTGCTCGATGATCTGGAAAGCCTGCTACGCAAAACCATGCGTGCAGGCTCCTATCACATCGCAGTTCTCGATCCACATACCAACCAACTGATCGTGCAACGAGGCAATCCAGCCACCGATATTCTCCTGGATATGAATCTGGGTTCACCCGTATTGGATT
>JAHFTG010000111.1 GCA_023269455.1 Opitutaceae bacterium
CGCACTTAGATTATGACCGCCCCGCTTTTTCTTCGCATTCACCCTTCCGATAACGTCGCCGTCGCCCTACGCGCCGTCGAAGCTGGCGCCGTTTTCAACGGCGTGACTGCCATCGACCCAATCCCCGCCGGCCACAAGTTTTCGCTCTCCGCCATCGCCCCCGGCGAACCCGTAATCAAATACGGCTACCCCATCGGAGTCGCTTCGGTTGCCATCGCCGCCGGTGCTCACGTCCACAGCCACAACGTCCGCGGCAACCTCCCCGAGAAACTTGCCACCCTTCGCTTCGCTGATGTTGCCAAACCCCGCGTCGCCTCCGTCTCGCGAGCGACCGATACCTTCCAAGGCTACCGCCGTCCCGACGGACGCGCCGCGACCCGCAACGAAATCTGGATCGTCAACACCGTTGGCTGCGTGAACGTCGCCTCCGAAAAAATCGCCGCCGCCGCCCACGCTGAACTCGCCGTGCCCGGTTCCGGCATCGACGGCGTCCACGCGTTTCCGCATCCATTCGGCTGCTCGCAGCTCGGCGACGACCTCGGTTACACCAAGAAAGTCCTCGCCGGTCTCGCCCGCCACCCCAACGCCGCCGCCGTCCTCGTGCTCGGCCTCGGCTGCGAGAACAACCAGATGAAGGCTTTCTTGGAATTCCTCGGCCCGCAGGCGGCCGAACGCATCCGCTGGTTCAACGCCCAGCAAGTCTCCGACGAAATCGAATCCGGTGTCGAAGCCGTGCGCGAACTCGCCGCCTACGTGCGCCAGTTCAAGCGCGAACCCATCCCCGCCTCCGAGCTCATTCTCGGCATGAAATGCGGCGGCTCCGACGGCTTCTCCGGCATCACCGCCAACCCGCTGGTCGGTCGCATCGCGGACCGCCACGCCGCCGCCGGCGGCACCGTGCTCCTCACCGAAGTCCCGGAGATGTTCGGCGCCGAGCGCATGCTCCTCGAACGCGCCACCAACGAGGCAACCTTCCAGGGCGTCATCGATTTGGTGAACGACTTCCGCGCCTACTTTCAAAAACACAACGAGCCCATCGACGAGAATCCGTCCCCCGGCAACAAGGACGGCGGCATCACCACGCTCGCCGACAAATCCCTCGGCTGCGTGCAAAAAGGCGGCCAGGCCCCCGTCGCCCAAGTCCTGGCTTACGGTTCCTCCGCTAAGTCCGGTCTCGGTGGAATCGCGCTCATTCAGGCTCCGGGCAACGACGGCGTTTCCTCCACCGCGATGACGATCGCCGGCGCGCACTTGCTCCTCTTCACGACCGGACGCGGCAATCCGATGGGTTTTCCGATTCCCACCATCAAGATTTCGAGCAACACCGACCTCGCCACCCGCAAGCCGCAGTGGATCGACTTCAACGCCGGCCCCATCGCCGACGGCACCAACACCTTTGAAGCGCTTACCGACGACCTCTGGCAACGCGTCCTCGATATCGCCTCCGGCCGCATCCGCGCGCAAAACGAAATCCGCGGCCACCGCGAAATCGCCATCTGGAAAGACGGCGTGACGCTCTGACCATCCCGCCACGAGCTGAGAGTGCAGAGTCTAGAGCCGGAAATCCGGAATAGGCTCGGCTCTCAGCTTTAGCCTCTAAGCTCTTAGCTTCTCTTCCCTCATGCAGGAAACCATTCTCCAATTCGGCGCCGGCAATTTTCTCCGCGCCTTTGCCGACCTCATCATCGATCAGGCCAATCGTAAGCCGGCCACCGCAGTCGGCCGCATCGTTGTGGTGCAGTCCACCGGCGCCGAACGCGCCGACGCCCTCAACCGCGCAGGCGGTCGCTACCACGTCGCGCTCCAAGGATTTTCCGGTGGGAGCGTTGTCGATGAAACCGAGTCCGTGTCCTCTATCAGCCGCGCGCTCTACGCCGGCACCCAGTGGGCCGAAGTCCGCGCCGTCGCCGCCAGCCCCGCGCTCGCGTGGATTCTCTCCAACACCACCGAGGCCGGTTTCGCCCTCGATGCCGCTGACACCGTGCGCGGTGCCGATGCGCCCCGCTCGTTTCCGGCCAAGCTCCTCGACGTGCTCCTCGCCCGATTCGACGCAGGCTTGCCCGGCCTCGCCATCGTCCCTTGCGAACTTATCGAGGCCAACGGCCAAAAACTCCGCGACCTCGTCCTCCGCCAGGCCGATCTGTGGAAAATTTCCTCCGCTGCCCGAGAGTGGATTTTTTCGTCCTGCTCGTGGATCGACAATCTTGTGGATCGTATCGTCCCCGGCGCGCCCGTCACGCATCCGCTTAAGGCCACCGATCCGCTCCTCCTCAGCGCCGAGCCCTTCGCGCTCTGGGCCGTGCAAAGCAAAGGCCCCTTCATCACGCATCCCGCCGTCATCCTCGCCGATGACATCCAGCCCTACTACCTGAGAAAAGTCCGCATCCTCAACGGCGCGCACACCGCGCTCGTCGCGCACGCCATGCCGCTCGGCCTCAAGACCGTGCGCGAATGCCTCGAACACGCCGAAGTCGGCCCGTGGCTGCAACGCGTGCTTACCGATGAGATCGTTCCCGTGCTCGCCGGCCGCGTCGCCGATCCCGAAGGCTTCGCACGCGTGACCCTCGACCGCTTCCGCAATCCCTTCCTTCAGCACCAACTGTCCTCCATCGCGCTCAACCACGAGGCCAAGGTGAAAGTGCGTCTTCTGCCCACCATCGAAGACTATAAAAACAAGTTCGGCAAAGCGCCGCCCTTGCTCTCCGCCGCCTTGGGGCTTTAACATTTTCCCTCTTTTAATCCAACCATGAGCCTCAAGATCAAACCCGCCTCAGACTGTTTCTACGACCAGCTTTCGCTAGGTGAAGTCATGCTCCGTCTCGACCCCGGCGAGGGCCGCGTGCGCACCGCCCGCCAGTTCACCGCTTGGGAAGGCGGCGGCGAATACAACACCTCCCGCGGCCTGCGGAAATGTTTCAACCTGAAGACCGGCGTCTGCACCGCCTTCGTGGACAACGAAGTCGGCCACCTCGTCGAAGACTTTATCATGCAGGGCGGCGTCGCCACCGACTTCATCAAATGGCGCGAAGACGACGGCATCGGCCGCACCGTGCGCAACGGTCTCAACTTCACCGAGCGCGGCTTCGGCATCCGCGGCGCCGTGGGCGTGCCCGACCGCGGCAACACCGCCGCCTCGCAGCTCAAGCCCGGCGACTTCGACTGGGATCACATCTTCGGCAAGCTCGGCGTGCGCTGGTTCCACACCGGCGGTATCTTCGCCGCGCTCTCCGAGAGCACCGCCGCCCTCACCATCGAGGCGGTCAAAGCCGCCAACAAATACGGCACCATTGTGTCATACGATCTCAACTACCGTCCGTCCCTCTGGAAGACCATCGGCGGACTCAAGAAGGCTCAGGAGGTCAACCGCGAGATCGCCCAGTATGTCGATGTGATGATCGGCAATGAAGAAGACTTCACCGCCTCGCTCGGCTTTGCCGTGAAGGGTGCGGAAAACCTCGCGCACATCGAGACGGACGCCTTCAAGGCCATGATCGAGACGGCGGTGAAAGAGTTCCCCAATTTCAAGGTCGCCGCGACCACGCTGCGCCACGTCATCACCGCGACGGTCAACGACTGGAGCGCGATCCTTTGGCATGACGGCAAGTTCTACGAAAGCCGCAAATATCCCGCCCTCGAAATCCTCGACCGCGTGGGCGGCGGCGACTCGTTCGCGAGCGGCCTCCAGTTCGGATTTCTCTCGAAGAACGACGCTCAGCTCGCCGTCGATTACGGCGCGGCGCACGGTGCGTTCGCGAGCACGACTCCCGGCGATACGTCGATGGCGACGCAGAAGGAAGTCGAAAAACTCATGAAAGGCGGCGGCGCCCGCGTGGTGCGCTGAGCCTTCTCAGATTTCCGCGAAACGGCGTTCCAGCGTGCGGCGTTCTACGCCCAGCGCCTCGAACACATCGGTCACGGAGAAAACCTTGTGGCTGCGCGTCCAGATGATGTCGCGCGCGGCGGCAATCATCGGATCAGCGGTCGTGACGGCTGCGTGGCGGCTTGATTTCAGGCGCCGGATGGCGAACCGGGGATAGGCTTCACGCGGGCGAGCTGGTTCATGGGGCAGACGCGGCAGGCCGCAGAAAACACAAATGGTCGGGGCGATAGGATTCGAACCTACGACCTCCTGGTCCCAAACCAGGCGCTCTACCAGACTAAGCTACACCCCGCGACAAGACGGAGGAGGCTTCCGTCTCCGGCGGCAGTGTCAACGCGCAATCTTGGTCAAAGTGACGGGGACGTTAAACTCCTGCACTCTCTGCTTGCTTCGCCTTCGGTTTCCCCGCAATTCTCAGGATCAATTCTTTTTTATCTAAATGGATACCATCTCTCGTGAGAATAACAGCTACCTGCCGGTCGCTGGCGTGATCGTAGGCGTTCTCGCCATCGTTCTTTCCGCCGTGTCTCTGGCCAAAATCTCCTCGGTCAAAAAAGACCTGAGCGCCCAAATCGAGCCGCTTGCCGGCAAAGTTGACGATGCCGACAGCAAGGCCACCAACGCCGCCGCCGCCGCCGACAAGGTCAACGCTAGCGTTACCAAGCTCGCGAGCGATACGCAGGCTGCCTTCACCTCGGTCGCTCAAGAAATGGGCAACATCCGTGGCGAAATCACCAAGGTTCAGGAATCCGCCAAAGCTCCCGTCAAGGCTGGCAAGGGCGACAAGGCTGCCAAAGAGCCCGTCGTTGCCGGTCCCGATGAGTATGTGATCAAAGCGGGCGACACGTTCCGCAAGATTGCCACCGCCAACGGTGTCACCTCCGCTGAAATCGCCGCCGTTAACCCCAACGTTAATCCCGCGAAGCTCCACGTCGGCCAGAAGATCAAGCTGCCCGCCAAGAAGTAAGCCCGAGCTGATTTTTCATCTTTTCAAAAGCCTCCCTGCCTTCGACGGTCGGGAGGTTTTTTTTGCCCATGAACTCCGATTCCACCCAACCGGCCCGCTGGGAAAAAGGCGCCTCACGCGTGTTGGCGAGCACGAAGGTCTTTGACGTGCAGGGCGTGAGCTACCGGCATCCGGTGCGCGGGACCGGGCGTGAATTCGTGGTGATCGACGCGCCGGATTGGGTGAACGTTATCGCGCTCACGCCCGATCACCAGCTCGTGCTCGTGAAGCAGTTTCGTTTCGGCATCGATGCATTTTCCTGGGAAATCCCCGGTGGTGTGATCGAGCGTGGCGAAGACCCGGTCGCGGCCGGTTTGCGCGAGCTTCAGGAGGAAACGGGGTTTACGGGCGCGTCGGCGAAGCTGCTGGGCCGCGTGAATCCGAATCCGGCGATTCAAAATAACACGTGCCATCTCGTGCTGGTCGAGGGCGCGGTGCGCACGACCGCGCAGGAGTGGGATGCGGACGAAGAGATCGCGGTGCGCACGCTGCCGGTGGACGAAGTTTACGCTTGGGCGCAGGCCGGGCAGATCACTCACGCGCTCGTGCTCAACGGCCTGCTGCTCTTCGCCCCGTGCTGGGCGGAGTTGAAGGCGGCGCGTTGATGGATCGCGGGAAAACGGATGCAGGGTTTCCTGCCTGCGCCGTTTGACAGGGTAGGGCGGCGGGCTACGATCTTGGCTTACACAGCAATGTCGTCCGCGCCCACCTTTGCCAATCACCCCGCCGTCCTCGAGTCCGCTCTCGGAGAACGTCTGCCTGCGGCCCTGGAATCGGAAATCCGTAAAATCTACGGCCGCAGCCCGCTTTACACGCAGCGGTTTCCACTGCACTCGGAGCCCCTCCAATGGTCGTGTTACCGGGAAATCCCCGCCCTTTCAAAAAAAGAGATCGTCGAGCGCGGGCATCAGGCGTTCTTCGGGGATTACGCGGTGATCGAGCGCGGGCTCGTGGATCGGAAGTTTGAATACGAGTCCACCGGCGGCACCACGCAGTCGCCGATGACGGTCATCATGGAGGATGGTTGGTGGAATGCACAGACTGCGCGCGCCTACCGCGCCCATCCCTTGCTGGCGTCTTACGCCGACCGGCCATACCGCAAGTGCGTGTTGGCCCCCGTGGGATGTTCGAGCAACATCTGTCCTTACGAGGACCAGCCGTTTCCGCACCGCTACTTTGACGGCACCGTTTATCTGAATCTCACGAGCGATCCCTTCGTGTTTCCAGAGAGCGAGTGGGACCGCATCGTCACCGAAGTGCAGGCGGTCCAGCCCGAGGTCATCGAGGGCGAGCCGGTTTATCTTTCGCTGCTGGCGCGCGCGGTGAAAAAACGCGGCGTCACCGTGCCGAGCGTCAAGGTCGTCATTCTCACCTACGGCAAGGCGAGTCTCCAGCACAGCCGCCGGATCGCCGAGGTGTTCCCCGGTTCATCGCAGGTGGATCTCTACGGTTCGACCGAGGCGGGTTACATTTTCATCGGCACGGCATTCAAGGACGATTCACGGGTGATCGACGACAACGTGTTTGTCGAACTCGCGCCTTATCGCGACTTGCCCGAGGTGTTTCAGATTTTTGTGACGACGCGCGACCGCGAGGCCATGCCCCTGCTCCGCTATCACACCGGCGACATCGTGCGGCGCACGCCGACCGGCTATCGACTGCTGGGGCGTGAGGGCGGTCTCTATTTCCGCCCCGATGGCACGTTGGTATCGCCGTCAGAGATTGATGCGGCGCTTCCTGCGGATTTCGCGTGCTGGCATTACAGTCTCGTGCAGACCACGGATAACCGCTGGGACTTCCACTATGTGGCCGACGAGATCGCGCCGAAATCGGTCGAGTCCGCGCTGGCCGCCGTGCTGGGTGCGGATGCGCGCGTGGTGGCGTTCCGCAAGCGCCTGATCGCGCCTGCGGCGAGCGGGAAGTTCTCCTTGCTGAAACCATTGGCGAAGTAGGTGCAGCCGCGTGTGTTCGGTCGGGGATGAGGGGCCTTCTCAGCGCGCTTGCTGCGCGTGGGGGCGTGTTTCTTGCCGCCCATCCAAAGTGGGCTTCTGAAAGAGGTTAGGCAGGCTTATATGCCGGGATAGCGGGCGTGCCGGGCTTATCCTTCCCTTTACAAT
>JAHFTG010000112.1 GCA_023269455.1 Opitutaceae bacterium
CCTTCGGCCACCGCGATCTACACGGAAACCAATCTTGGCGGCCCGCTCGCGATCGTGATGGGCAGCGAGCAATACGGTCTCAGTGATTACTGGCTGAAGGAAGCCGACGAACGCGTGGTCATCCCGATGGCGGGCCAGGCCGATTCGCTCAACGTCGCGATGGCGACGATCATCACGCTCTTCGAGGCGGTCCGCCAGCGCGGCGTGCGTTAACCGCAACGCTCCCGCTTCAGCGCCGCCACCAATTCCGCCGTGCCTTCCGGCATGCTCACGCGCGGCATGTAGCCGAGGTCGCGACGCGCGGCGGCGATGGAAAACCAATGGTCCTTCGCCAGCTCGTCCGCGACGAAGCGCGTCATCGGCGGCTCGCCTTTGAGTGGTAGCACGCGCCACGCGGCCTCGCACACCGCGCCGACTGTCGAGGCTGCGCGCAGTGAAATCCGCTTCGTCACCGGCGGCTCGCCGAGCGCCCCAAGCAGGCCGTTAATCCAGTCCCATAACATGACCGGCTCGCCGTTGGTGATGAAGTAGGCGCGCCCCGCCGCCGCGCCGTCCAACGCGGCTTCGGCGGCGAGGTGGGCGTCCACGGCGTTTTCTACGTGGACCATGTCCACGCGGTTGCGGCCTTTGCCGATGATGCGAAGACGTCCGGCACGCGCACGCGCCAGCACGCGCGGCACGAGATGCGGATCACCCGCGCCCCAGATCAGGTGCGGACGCAGCGCGACCGTGCGCAGCGACGGCGAGTTGGCCGCAAGCACTTCGCGCTCGGCGATGGCTTTGGTTAATGGATACGGGCTCGGGCAGTCCGTCGTGAGCGGCAACGCTTCGTCCGCGCCCGCGAGATCACGGCCGTTGTAAACCACACTCGGCGTGCTCGTATAAACCAATCTCGTCACCCCATGCTCGCGACAACCGGCGAGAATCGCCCGCGTGCCGAGGACGTTCGCTCGGAAAAAATCATCGTAGCGCCCCCACACGCCGACCTTGGCGGCGACATGGAAAACCGTGCCCATCCCGCGACAGGCCGCCCGCACCGCGTCGGCATCGTCGAGCGCGGCGCGCACGAAACGCACGCCGCGCGCCTCCAGTTCCGGCGCCGGCGTGCGCGCGAGCACCGTCACGGCGCGGCCTTGCGCGAGCAGGCGATCAACCAGCCGCCGTCCAAGAAATCCCGTTCCTCCCGTCACGAGCGCGCCGACGCCGACGGCGTCGGAATGACGAATGACCAATGACGAATGACCAGTGTCGGACATGGGATACGGAGCAGGTCAGCGTTTCGGATCGGATTCGTAGCCGACGGCGTCAACCGCCCAGCGGGCGAGAGCGAGGCGGTGGATCTTGGCATTATGCCGCACATCGACCGGGAATTTTTCGTGAAAATAGAAGAGTTTGATTCCCGCCGTATGCGCGTGCCGCAACGCGATGGCGCGCAACTCGCGCGCGAACCGGCGGCAATCGGCGCTGGTCGCGATCACATCGCGCGACACCGGCTCGACCACGATCGCGGCGCGCTGACAGCCGCGCGGCCCCAGCCCGATCAACGCCGCCCGGTTCACATCGGCATGCGAGATGAAGAGGGGCTCCACCTGCTCGGTGTAAAGCGGCCCGGACATCGCCTCCACACGCTCGGCCTTGCGTCCGCAAAACCAGAGGCGCCCCGATTCATCGAAGTAACCCGCGTCGCCCATGCGGTGCCAGACGACGGCTTCGCCGCCCGGTTGAGCGTTGAGAGCTGAGAGTTGAGGGATCTTCGCGGAGGCGGTGGCTTCGGGCAGGGCGTCGTAGGCGTGCGTGACCGTCGGTCCGCGCACGATGAGTTCGCCGATCGCTCCCGGCGGGAGTTCGCGGGCGTCGGCCAGCGTCGCAAGCGGACCATCAGTGATGGCGATGATTTTGACTTCGTTGGCGGGCAGCACGCGGCCCACGCATGTGCCCGCGCCGTGCTCCGTGGCGATGGCCGCGCCCGCCGCCACTTCGACCGCGCTGATGCTGCTCACGGGCAACGCCTCGGTCGCGCCGTAAGGGCTGTGCAACGTGCCGTGCGTCAGGACGGGCGCCATGAGCTGCCACAAATCGGGGGGCACGGGCGCACCGGCGCAGAGCACGCGTTTCATGGTGGGCAACGTGATGTGATGCGCGTGACAGTGGACGGCGATCTTGCGCCAGAGGGTGGGCGAACCGAAGGAGCTGGTGACATTTTCCTGGCGGATGGCCTGGATGATTTTTTTGGGGTCAACGCTTGCAGGCCGGCTCGGGTCGATCTCGGGCACGATGGTCGTCATGCCGAGCGCCGGGTTGAACAACGCAAAGATCGGCAGCATCGGCAGGTCGATCTCGCCGGGCTGGATGTCGTAGGTCTCGCGGATCATGCGCACCTGCGCGTCGAACATCCCGTGCGTATAGCAGACGCCTTTCGGCGCTCCGGTGGAGCCGGAGGTGAAGAGCACCGCAGCGGCCTCCGCTGCGGTGCTCTTCACCATTTCTGATTTGGGATTTTTGATTTCTGATTTGGGGGCAAGACGAGCGGTGGGCGAACCGTTCACGCGGATGCGGACTTCGACGGTGCGAAACGGTTTTCTGAAGATGCGGCCGACAACCTGCGCGAGCGGGATGCCGAGGAGCACGCGGGGGCGCGAGCGTGCGACGCAGGCGAGAAAACTTTTCAGGCCCATGCCGGGGTCGATCACCACGGGCACGGCGCCAAGCCCGAAAAGGGCGAAGGCCGCCGCGATGAGCGGGAGACCGGGCTTCACCATCACGAGCACCCGGTCGCCGCGGCGCACGCCGCGCGCGGTGAGATCGGCGCGCCAAGCGGATACCTCGGCATCGAGTTCGGCAAAGGAGAGCGTGAGGTAGTCGATGTCGCCGGCGCGGGTGCGGCCACGAGGGATTTTCAGCGCGGCGGTAAGCGGCTGGCGGGCCGCCATGAGCGAAAGATGGCGCGCGATGTTGGCGTTATCCGTGGACACGAGTGACGGGAAAACTCGCGGAACTCGGGGCGGTGGCAAAGAAAAACCCCGCGCGGCGCAGGGCCGGACGCGGGGTCAAAGGGTTTGAGGGGAACCGCTCTCAGTAATCGGTGTAGGTGATCGCGCCCCAGAACAGCTTGATTTCATCGCCCGAGGGATTGACGCGACCGTCAAACTGCGTGCCATCGATGTGGATGGTGTTGGCGCCGGGCGGCATGTAGCTCCCGGTGTTTACCACGGCCAGTCCGCCCAGGACGGAATTATTGCGACCGGTGCGGGTCTTTTGAGTGGAGCAGCCGGCAAAAACCGAGGCGGCCAACGCACAGAGACCAAGGGTAAGAAGGGTCTTAGAATTCATAGGGTAGGAGAAGAAGTTGTCGGGCGGTGGAGCGCTTGGCAAGTGGGGAAAACGTGAAAATCAGCAGGCTGTTTCAGGCCGGATTAAGCGAGGGTTCGGCGCGCAAAAGATCGGCCTGCCAAGGGAGGAGGATCTCGTCGAGTTTGGCGGGGTCGCGGGCGATCTGGGCGAGTTGGGCGCGGTTGGCGATGAGGGTGGGCTCGATCTCAAGGCGCGCGGCGACGCGGTCGCGGTCGGCTTTGATGCGGTCTTGAAGCGCGACCTCGCCCGGGGTGAGCGGGGCGTGTTCGGCGCGGCGGCGGCGGGGGAGCGTCTGCGGGTCGCGGGCGAGCCCTTGGCGGAGGGCAGTCGCGAGCGTGGGCGCGAGGCGGTCGTGGCGTTTGCCTAGGTTGACCTTGGCCATGATGGACGGCTCAGGGTCGCCGTCTTCGGCGGCGTAGGCGATGTCGAGGAGGAGGTCGCTGCTGCAGACTTTGAACGGGGGGACGTCGAGCGTGCGGGCCCACTCACGCCGCCAGTGCCAGACGGCGTGAAGCACGCCGAGGCCGGCGCCGCGCAGGCGTTCGGAGCGGCCGATGCGCCAGTCGTTTTCGTCGTCCTGGGGGAAACCGATGAGGCCGGATTCGATCTGGCGGCGGCACTGCTGGTCGAGCCAGTCGATGCGGTCGAGGCGAACAAGTTCGCGGGTGAGGATGTCGCGCAGGGCGGGCAGGTGCCAGACGTCGAGCGCGGCGTAATCGAGAAGCTTCTTGGTGATGGGACGCTTGGACCAGTTGGCCTTCTGGCCTTCTTTGTCGAGGATGACGCCGAAGTGTTGTTCCAACAGCCCGGCGAGCCCGATGCGCGAGTGGTTGAGGAGCTGCGCCGCGAGCATGGTGTCGAAAAGGCTCTTGGGGCGGAACTGGCAGAGATCGGCGAGCAGGCGCAGGTCGAAATCACTGCCATGCATCACGAGGTGCTTGGTCGCGAGTTTCTCCCAGAGCGGGCCGAGCGGGAGCGGCGCGAGCACATCGACGAGGTAGATTTTTCCGTCCACCAAGAACTGCAACAGGCACACCCGCGTGCGGTAGTGAAACATGTTGTCCGCCTCCGTATCGAGCGAGACCTCATCCACGCGGTCGAGCGCGGCCAGCAAGGGCGCGAGCTGGTCGGGCTGTTCTATCAACGTGTATGCGGGCAGATGTTCGTTCACCTGCGGCCAAGAAACGGCCAACGCACGCCGGACGGAAGCGCGAAATAGGAAAACTCTTTGGCCACGTGGCCAAAGTTCATGCGGTTTCGCTTTGCGCTTTGGGGCGCACTTTGACGCCATCGCAGGCACATGAAGGTTGTCGTGCTTTGTTCCGGCGGGATGGATTCGGTGACTGCGCTCCACTGGGCGCGGACGCATCACACCGTCGTGGCCGCGTTGAGCTTCGACTACGGCGCGAAGCACAACCCTCGCGAGATCCCCTTCGCCGCCCAGCATGCCGACCGCCTCGGCGTGCGCCACGAAGTCGTGCGGCTGGATTTCGTCAACCGGCTCTTCGCTTCCGATCTGCTCACGTCCGGCGGCGACATCCCCGAGGGCCACTACGAGGCGGCCAACATGAAACAGACGGTCGTTCCCTTTAGAAATGCCGTGATGCTGTCCATCGCCACCGGGTTCGCCGAAAGCGCGGGGGCGGAGGCGCTCGTGATCGCCGCGCACGGCGGCGACCACGCGATCTACCCGGATTGCCGCGAGGCTTTTATGCGCGCGATGGGCGACGCCATGCGTCTCGGCACCTACGCGGGCATCGCGTTGTTGCGGCCCTTCATTTCCTTCACGAAAGGCCGCATCGTCTCCGAGGGCACGCAGCTCGGCGTGGATTTCGGCCGCACGTGGTCGTGCTACAAAGGCGCCGCCATCCACTGCGGCAAATGCGGCACCTGCGTGGAGCGCCGAGAGGCGTTCATCGAAGCCGGCGTGCCCGACCCGACCGCCTACGAAAGCACCGAACCGCTGCCACCGCGCCCCGTCTGAAGCCGATGTTCATCTCTGAAACCTTTTACTCGCTCCAAGGCGAAGGCGAGCTGACCGGCGTGCCGTCGGTCTTCATCCGCACCTCCGGCTGCAACCTGCGCTGCAACTGGTGCGACACGCCCTACGCCTCGTGGAATCCCGAGGGCACGGAGCGCTCCATCGACGAACTCGTAGCCGAGGTCCGCCGTCATCCCGCCCGCCATGTCGTGCTCACCGGCGGCGAGCCGATGATCGCCAAAAACATCCGCGACCTCGCCGCTTCGCTCCGCGCCGCCGGCCAGCACATCACGATCGAAACCGCCGCCACCGTCGCGCCCGACGGCATCGCCTGCGACCTCGCCTCGCTCTCGCCGAAGCTCCGCAACTCCCTCCCCGACGACCGCCTGCCCGCCGCCTGGCGCGAACGCCACGAGGCCGCCCGTTGGAATCCCGACGCCGTGCGCGCGTGGGTCGATGGCTACGCCTATCAGTTTAAATTCGTCGTCTCCTCCCCCGCCGACGTCGAGGAACTCGAAGCCCTGCTCGCGTCCCTCGGCCGCGACATCCCACGCCATAAAATCCTCCTCATGCCCGAGGCCGTCTCGCTCGAGCGCATGCGCGAACGCGCCGCGTGGCTCGGCGACCTTTGCAAAACGCGCGGCTACCGGTATGCTCACCGCCTGCATATCGAACTCTATGGCAACAAACGCGGCACCTGAGCCCCCCGTGCCCGAACGTGATCCCTCGGCGGCCGCCGCGAACCCCGGCCGCTCCGAACCGCTCGACGCGCCAGCCGACGGCGCCCTCGTGCCGTTCACCGGCCCGCGCACGCGCAAACTCTCCGAAGAACTGGAGCGCATCATCGTCGAGTTTCACACGCGTCCGGTGACGTTGCGCGAGGTGATCGTGGTGTTGCAGGGCCGCGCCTACAACCTGCTCATGCTGCTGCTGGCGCTGCCGTTCCTGCTGCCCATCCCGCTGCCCGGCCTCTCGACCGCCCTCGGGCTGGTCATCGCGATCATCGCCGCCCGCCTCACCCTCGGACAAAGCCCCTGGCTGCCCGCCCGCCTGCTCGACCGCGAACTCCCCCCGAAGCTCTTCCCCACGATTCTCGGCGGCGCCCGCCGTGTCCTGCGTTTTTTGGAGGTCATGCTGCGCCCGCGCCTGCTTTGGCTGACCGCCTCCCCGCTGCTCACGCAGTTGCACGCGTTCATCATTTTCACCGCCGCCGCCGTGCTCCTGCTGCCGCTTCCGCCGGGCACCAATTTCCCGCCGGCCCTCTGCATCGTCATCATGGCGGGCGGCCTCCTCGAACGCGACGGCCTGTTCATCCTCGGAGGCTACATCGCCTTCGCGCTTAATTGCCTGTTCTTCGCCTTCTTCGCCGTTTACGGCCCGAAGATCATTCACTCGGTCTATCTCTGGTTCACGGGCTTCTTCGCGTAATATCTGCGGCGGCCCGCTTCGCCGACGGTTCCTGTTAACCAAAAGCCGGACCGTGCGCGAATCTTTGCAATTCATGCATGGCTCCGGCTCGGGGTTTGCTTTATCCTGTGCTCGATCCGCCCGCGAACCCACCGCGCCTCACCATGGACTCCTCCGCCGCTTCCTCCGAACGCCTCCGTCACGCCATCAATCTCCGCCTCGAACTCCTCGGCTGCCAGCCCGTCGAGGACGACCAA
>JAHFTG010000113.1 GCA_023269455.1 Opitutaceae bacterium
GACGACACCATGATCGACCACGACATCCGGTCGCTCTACAAGACCGGCTTCTTCGAGTTCATCGAGGTGAAGCGCGATGTTCGTCCCGACCGCATCGTCAACCTCGTCGTCGAGCTCACTCCAAAATTCCGCGTTCTCAGCGTGCGTTACGAAGGCAACAAAGAGGTCAAGAGCCGCCGCCTCGAAAAGGAAATCAAGACCAAGTCCAACACCTCGCTCGACGAGCGCCAGGTAAAGGAAGACTCCGAGAAAATCCGCGCCTATTACCAAAAGAGCGGCTACAATCGCGCGCAGGTCAGCTACACCATCGACCGCAACCGCGTGACCGGTTTCGGCACCGTTACTTTCAAGATTCAAGAGGGCGCCAAGGTGAAGATCGCCGACATCCGCTTTCTCGGCAACGACCACGTCAAGGCCAAGGCGCTGCGCAAGGTCATGGAAACGAAACGCCGCTGGATGTTCTCCTGGCTGACCGGATCGGGTCGTTACAAGGACGACGAGTTCCAGGACGACCTCGACAAGATCCGCGACTACTACCGCGAGCTCGGCTACCTCGACGTCGAAGTGCCGGAAGACAAGGTCGCCTACGATTATCCCACGACCAAGAAACTCGTTCTCACCATCCGCGTGATCGAGGGCCGCCAATACAAGATCGGTGATATCGTCATCACCGGAAACACGATTCTCACCACCGACAAGCTCCGCTCCGCGCTTAAGCAGACCAGCGGAATGATTTTCGCCCCCTCGAAAATCGAGAAGGACATCACCGCCTTGGAAGACTCCTACGGCTCCGGCGGCTACATCGAAACCCGTGTCCGTTTGATCCGTAAGCCCAATCTCTCCACTGGAAACATCGACATCGAATACGCCATCAAGGAGAGCGAGAAGTTCTACGTCGAATCCATCAAGATCGAGGGCAACACCAAGACCAAGAGCACCGTCATCCTGCGCGAACTCGCCATCGGCCCCGGCGAAGTTTTCGACAGCGTGCGCATGAAGACTTCCAAGCAGCGCTTGGATAACACGCGCTTCTTCGAGGATGTGAACATGACGCCCGAAGCCACCGCCATCCCAGGTCGCAAGAATCTCAAGATCGCCGTCAAGGAAGGCCGCACCGGCAATCTCACCTTCGGTGCCGGCTTCAGCAGCTTGGAAAGCGCGGTCGTCTTCGCCGAGCTCACCCAGTCGAACTTCGATCTTTTCAACCGCCGTTCCATGTTCCAAGGCGACGGCCAGAAATTCCGCCTCCGCGTCCAATTGGGTTCCAAGTCGAGCGAGGCGATCCTCTCCTTCGAAGAACCTTGGCTGTTCCAGCAACAACTCGCGCTGGGCTTCTCGATCTACCGCACCTCTTCGGATTACAACAGTTCCGACTACCAGGAAATCCGCACCGGTGGAGAAGTTTACCTGCGCAAACGTCTCTTCGAACTCGTCGAAGGTCGCTTGGCCTATAGCTATCAGCTCGTTGACATCCGCGATGTCACGGCTGGCTACAATGTCGTTTATCCGCCCGGCACCAGCACCGTCACCAAGGTCAGCCTGCAACTCCTCCGCGACACCCGCGACAAGTTGATCAACACCACTCGCGGCAACCGCATCGAGTTCAACACCGACGTGGCTTCGTCCGCCTTGGGTGGTGATTCCGATTATTATAAATTTGAGGCGCGTGGCTCTCAGTTTGTGCCGCTGTTTGACACCCAGAATCAAGTTCTCGCCATCATCGGGCGCGCCGGTGTGCTCGATCCTTTCGGCAGCACGACCCAAGTTCCTTTCTATAACCGGCTGTATCTTGGCGGACCTTACGACTTGCGCGGCTTTGAATACCGCACG
Source organism: Opitutaceae bacterium (assembly GCA_023269455.1). Classification (GTDB taxonomy): domain Bacteria; phylum Verrucomicrobiota; class Verrucomicrobiia; order Opitutales; family Opitutaceae; genus Rariglobus. Next base: position 1,831 of record JAHFTG010000113.1, read on the forward strand.
GTCGGCCCCAAAGCCACGGTTGGCGGCGACCATGTGCCGGTCGGTGGTAATACCTACGGCATGTTCAGCCTGGAATATTCTTTCGATATCGTGGAACCCGTGCGGTTTGCGGTTTTCTATGATGCAGGCTTCGTCAACAGTGGTTCCTATGATTTTAATCCTGCCTCCTACAACGACGACTTCGGCTTTGGTCTGCGTTTAACCATCGCAGGTGCTCCGCTGAGTCTCGACTATGGCATCCCGATCACCGGCGACCCCTACAATAAAAAATCCGGTCAGTTTAACTTTTCGTTTGGTACCCGCTTCTAACAAACAATTCCCTAACCTTCCTCACACCCTATGCATAAATCGATCAAATCTCTTCTGGCCCTCGCCGTCGCCGGTCTCTTCACCGCCGCCGTGCAGGCCCAGCCCGCTCCCAAAGTTTACGTCGTAGACATGGTCAAGCTCTACGACGGCCACTACAAAACCGAGGAGCAAAACGGCAAGCTCAAGGCCGACCAGCAAAAAGCCGAAGACGAGCTCCAGAAGCTGAACGCCGAAGGCAATGCCTTGGTTAAACAGGCTCAGGATCTTCAAGAGCAGACCAAGAATCCGGTTCTCTCTGCGGATGCCAAGGCGAAGGCCCAGCAAGACCTCCAGGCCAAGGCCGAGGAAATCCAAAAAAAGCAGAACGAAGTAAACAGCTTCCGCGCCAACACCCAGCGCTCGCTCCAGCAGCGCATCAACACCTTTAAGCAGCTCTTGCTTGAAGAGATCAGCAAGACCGCGATCGACATCGCCAAGAAAAAGGGCGCCACCCTGCTCTTCGACAAGTCTGGCCCCTCGCTGATCGGTATCCCCGGCCTCGTTTATTTTGATCCCGCTTACGACATCACCGATGAAGTCGCCAAGGCCATCAACGCTGATCGTCCGGCGGGCTCTGTTTCCGCCGCTTCGACCTCGGCGGCCGGTTCCGATTCCACGCCGTCGGTTTCATTCCCTGGCGCCAAGAAGTAATTTCTGGTTTTCCGGTTTCTTAAAACCCCGCCCTTCACCGGGCGGGGTTTTTGTTTGTCCGCGCGGCGGCTTGCCATGACCGCGCACGCCGACCACGGTTTTGCCCCATGCAGCTTGCTTTCAGCGCCGCCGATATCGCGGCCATCGTTCACCCAAAGTCCATAAAAGGGACGACCTCGGAAACCATCCGCGACCTCGCAGCCTTGCGCGCCGCCAAGCCCGGTGACCTGTCGTTTTTGGGCAACCCCAAGTATAAAACCGAGGTTGCTGCCACCACCGCCTCCGTCGTCTTGCTCCCGCTGGATTACGTGGGCGAGCCCTCGCCCGGACAGCAGTTTTTGTTCGTCGAAAAACCCTCGGTGGCCCTCGCACACGTGTGTGCGCGGATCGAGCAATTGCTCTGGCCAAAACCAGCCGCGGGCATCCATCCCACGGCGGTTATCGCCACCGGCGCCCGGATCGCCCCCAGCGCGACCATCGGCCCGTTTTGTGTGATCGAGGAGGGTGCCACCATCGGTGAACGCACGCATGTGCAGGCGCAGGCTTTTATCGGACGCAATGCCAGCATCGGGAGCGATTGCTGGCTCATGCCCCGTGTCACCGTGACGACCGAGTGCGTAGTGCGTGATCGCGTGCGTCTTCAGCCCGGCGTGGTCGTGGGCGCGGATGGTTTTGGCTACGAATTTGTCGCCGGTCGTCACGAAAAAGTCCCGCAGGTCGGCAACGTCGTGATCGAAAACGACGTCGAAATCGGCGCCAACAGCACGCTTGATCGCGCCCGGTTCAGCCAGACCGTCGTGGGCGAGGGGACCAAGATCGATAACCTCGTGCAGATCGCGCACAATGTCCGCATCGGGCGTCATTGCCTCATCTGTTCGCAGGCGGGCATCTCCGGCAGCACCACGGTCGAGGATTACGTCGTGCTGGGCGGCCAGGCCGGTCTCGCCGGGCATCTCACCGTGGGCAAAGGCAGCAAGATCGACGGTCAATCCGGCATCAACACCGACCTCGCCCCCGGCAGTTTCATGAAGGGCACGCCTGCGCTTCCCTACAACTTGGAGCAGCGCATCAACGTCCTTCGCAAACGCATCCCCGAGCTCTTCAAACGCGTCGATTCGCTCGAAGCAGAACTCTCCGGGTTAAAAAAACCTTCCGCCCCGTAACATTCCTGCCACGTTCCTATCCCATTCATGAGCACACCCGGGCTGAAAATCTTCACTGGTAATTCCAATCGTCCTCTCGCCGAGGAAATTTGCGCGCACATGAAGATGCCGCTCGGCGAGGCCACCGTCACCAGTTTCCCCGATGGCGAGTCCTTCGTGAAGATCAACGAGAACGTGCGCGGCCATGATGTTTACATCGTCCAGCCCACCTGCACGCCCACCAACCAGTCGTTGATGGAGCTGCTCATCATGATCGACGCCGCGCGCCGCGCCTCGGCCCAGCGCATCACCGCCGTCATGCCGTTCTACGGCTACGCCCGCCAGGATCGCAAGGACCAGCCGCGCGTTCCCATCACCGCCAAGCTCGTCGCCAACCTGCTCGTCGCCGCCGGAGCCAACCGTATCCTCACGATGGATCTGCACTCGCAGCAGATTCAGGGCTTCTTCGACATCCCCGTTGACCACCTTTTCGCGTCACCGGTTTTCTTCAAATACCTGGAGCAGTTCCGCGGGGATAACATGGTCGTGGTTTCGCCCGATGTCGGTGGCATGAAGATGGCCGCCGCCTACGCCGGCATTCTCGGCGCCCAGCTCGGCATGGTCTGGAAGAAGCGCACCAACGCCACCACGGTCGAGACGGTCAACGTCGTCGGCGACGTCGCCGGCAAAGACGTCCTCCTCGTGGACGACATCACCGAGACGGCCGGCACGCTGGCCAACGCCGCCAAAATCATGCGCGCCAGCGGCGCCCTCAGCGTGCGTGCGGCCGTGAGCCACGCGCTGCTCAGCCCCATCGCCTACGAGCGTCTCGCGCTCGGTCACATCGACGAGCTCATCACCACCAATTCCGTTCCGGTCGATTCCAAGGGCCTCCCGATCCGCGTTCTCAGCATCGCCCCGTTGATGGCCGACGCGATCCTGCGCATCCATAACAACGAGAGCGTCACGAGCCTGTTCAAAATCAAAGGCTTCTAGCCCGTGGTTTGAAACGGTTTATCGGCCGGGTCGGGGAACTTGTTCTGGAAATTTCAGGTCAACATCGCACCCATGAGAATCCGCTTACGCTCCAGTATTTTCGCGTTCTATGTGACGCTTTCGGCCCTTGTTTCTTTTTCTTCCGCCGAGGAAAAAAAGCCTCTCCCGCAGCCTGATCTTAAAATTGACAGCTCGCCCTTGGGCGCGGGCGCGGAGATCAGGGTGTCCAGTTATGCGGACGTCGTGGAGCCCGCGCAAAAAGCGGTCGTCTCCGTCTATTCGAAGCGCATCATTCGTGAACGCGCCCGCCTCGATCCCTTCACGGGCCGCCTCTCCGGTGGTGATCGTGAAGAGGACGGTCTTGGTTCCGGTGTCATCGTTTCGGCCGATGGTTATATCCTTACCAATAACCACGTCGTCGAAGGTGCGGATGAGTTGAAAGTCTCGTTGTCCGATGACCGCGAACTCACCGCCAAGGTCATCGGTGCAGACCCGAAGACCGACATAGCCGTCATCAAAATCGACGCCAAAGATCTTCCTGCGCTCACTCTGGCCGACAGCGACAAGACCCGTGTGGGCGACCTCGTCTTCGCCCTCGGCAACCCGCTCGGCGTGGGCCAGACGGTGACGATGGGCATTGTCTCCGCCAAAGGTCGCAGCCAGCTCGGCCTGCTCGACCAGGTGGGCGGCTATGAAAATTTTATCCAGACCGACGCCGCCATCAACATGGGCAACTCCGGGGGCGCGCTCATCGACGCCAAGGGACGCCTCGTCGGCCTCAATAGCGCTATCATTTCTCCATCTAAGGGGAACATCGGCATCGGCTTCGCCATCCCGGTAAATCTCGCCGCCTCCATCATGCACAGCCTCGTTGAAACCGGCACGGTGGCGCGCGGGTTTCTCGGCGTGAGCACCGACACGATCACGCCCGACGTGGCCGATCAAATCGGCCTTCCCAAAGACACCAAAGGCGTGCTCCTATCCGACATCGCTCCCGACAGTCCGGCGGACAAAGCCGGCCTCAAGCGCAACGACGCCGTGCTCGCCATCGACGGCAAGCCGGTCGCTTCGCGTGAAGAACTCCGCTTCATCATCGCCCAAAGCATTCCGGGGTCGAAGGTCACTCTCAGTCTCGTTCGCAACGGCAAGGCACTCACCATCGCCGTGGCCCTCGGCAAGCTGGTCGAGAATCCCAACGAATTACTGGGCGGCATTCAAGTCGAGCCCCTCGGCGATGAAGCCCGCCGCCGGCTCGATATCGACGCCCGCATCACCGGCTTGCTCATCACCACCGTCGCCGAGGATTCCCCTTACCGCGACCGTTTGGTGGCCGATGCGGTGATCGTGGAAATCGACCGCCAGCCCGTCACCGAACTCAAAGTTGCCAAGACGCTGCTCCAGTCTGGCAGGCATCTGTTGCTGGTTTATTACCGGAACCAGATCCGCTACTTGCCCATTACGGTGAAATAAGCCGAAACGAAAAACGCCGGACATGACGTCCGGCGTTTTTTATTTGAGAGAGCCAGTCTCGCGACGCGGATCGATTAGCTTCCTGGTTTTTCCACGGGGACTTTGGCGAGTGTTTCCGGGACTTGGTCGGCCGGATAAGTGGGGAAACTGAGTTCGAGCAGCGAAATCGCGGGGATTTCGAAGCGCATCGTTCCGGCGCTGCGATCCACGAGCATCGTCACCGCGACAGGAATGCCGCCGCCCTGCTTCACGATCTCGATGCACTCCAGCACGCGCCCGCCGCGGGTGACGACGTCCTCGACGATCAGCACCGGCTCGCCGGGGGCGAACTTGAAGCCGCGCCGCAGCACGAGACGGTCGTTTTCTTTTTCGGC
>JAHFTG010000007.1:0-3598 GCA_023269455.1 Opitutaceae bacterium
TGAAGGCGGCGGGATCGAGTCCGGCGCGGGAAACCCAGAAGATGTCGGTTTCGTAGAGGACCGTCTCGGGCGTGTTCTCAAGGAAGAGCTGGTAGGCGCGGCGGCCGTCGATCTCTATGAGATCCCAATCGTGATTATGGTAGCCGACCTGCAGGCCGTGAGGCGCGAGGTTGGCGGCGGCCTCGCAGTAGAGCGCGGCCATGGCCTTCACGTTGTCCAGCGAGGTGTAGTGCTCGCGGAATTTGGGCGGGCAGCCGGTGATGAGATACTTGTGACCCATCATGAGGGCTTCCTCGATGATGGCGTTCTTGTTGTCGCCGATCGCGAGGCCGATGTGGGCGGTGGGCGCCTTGAGGCCGAGTTCCTTGAAGAGCTTGGCGGCTTCCTTGGCGGAGTAGCCGGGATATCCGGCCGTCTCGACGCAGCCGAAGCCGGTGTCGGCGATGGTGCGGATGGTGCCGGCGTAGTCCTGCTTCGCGAGGTCGCGGACGCTGTATAACTGAACGGTGATTTGCGGTATCATGGGAGGTTCTTCGGGGGCTTGAATTGTCAAAAGCTACGTGAGGAGTTGACCGCCTCTATGTTACCAGAAGACATTTGGGATGCGAATTGACTAAAGCTATGAACGGCTGGCGAAACCTACCCCTGCGACTGACCCAAGTCGGCACCTATAAGAGCCCGCTGGGCGGCTCGCGGAAACCGGCTGCGGTGTCGCGGAAGGAAGTGTTGTTTGAGATTATCCAGGAGGGTTCCGTTTACGGCCTTGAAGAAACGCCCGTGCTGCACGGGGAGGGTGCGGTTTTTTGCCATCAAGGCGGACAGCTATCGGTTTCGGATTCGCCACCCGAAAGCTACTACAACTGCTACGTCGTCTGGTTTGAATGCGGCCAGCGGGATTTCCAGTTGGACTGGCCGCGGTGTTTTCAGTGGAAGGACCGCAAATCCATGCACGCCTTCGCGGAGGAGATGCTGCAGGCGTTCCACTATGCCGCGATGGATCGGGACGTGATCGGCAACCTGCTCCTGTCGCGGCTCTCATTCGAGTTGGAGCGGTCCCGGTCGCTGGCGCGGACACAGGCCGTCCTTCCGCAACTGAGCCTCGCGACCGACTTCATAAACCGGAACTACGCGAAGCCGCTGTCGCTGGACGACGTGGCGAAGGCGGCGGACGTGAGCGTCTCGCATCTGCACATGCTGTTCCGCGCGCACCTCGGCGAAAGCCCGCATCAATACCTGATCCAGAAACGCATGCGCATCGCCGGCCACTCCTTGGCCACGGGCAACCAGTCGGTCAAAGTGGTGGCCGCCGAGGTCGGCTACCCGAATGCGGAGAACTTTTGCCGGGCGTTTCGGAAATTTTTCGGGCGATCAGCCTCCGAATACCGGCAGGCGTATTTCCGATAACGCCAGACCGGCGGGTTCGCTCTGCTGGATGCCCGGAAATACCCGGATGCATGCGCACATCTCCATCGCCTCCGCTCTGCGGCGGCTACTCCGAGGAGGGTGGGGTGCGATCAGTCGCGTCAGCGGCATCGAGCTGGCGCGCGCGGATCACTGGAGGTCATTTTTGAGGACAATGTTTTGAGGGGAAGAGGCTGGGTTTTGACTGCGGATTGGGCAGATCGGCGTAGATACGGGGCGAAGGTATTCAGAGTTCTGGATTCTTGGGGTTCACGCGCTTTAGTGTTCACGAGTGTCTAACATTTCTTCTATCGCCGTTGTCGGTTCGGGTGCGCTTGGGCTCTACTATGGCGGGCGGCTGGTGCGGGCCGGGGCCGATGTTTCGTTTTTGGCGCGGAGTGATCTTGAGGTGCTGCGCAGGCGTGGAATCGAGGTGAAGGCGCCGGATGGGGATTTCGTTTTGCCGGCGGTCAAGGTCTTCGCGACTCCGGAGGAAATCGGGCCGGTGGATCTCGTGATCATCACGCTTAAGGCGACGGCGAATGACCAACTCGCGCGCATCCTGCCGCCGTTGCTGCATGCGAATACGGCGGTGCTGAATTTGCAGAACGGGCTCGGGGTGGATGAGCAGGTGGTCGCGCTCGTCGGGGCGGAGCGGACGTTGGGCGGGCTTTGTTATGTGTGCGTCAACCGGCTGGCGCCGGGGGTGACGGAGTGCACGTTTTTGGGGACGATCATCGCGGGGGAGTTTTCGGGGGCGCCGAAACCGCAGACGCATGAGGTCGCGGCGTTGTTTGCGCTGGCGGGAATCGAGATGATTTTACGCCCGAGTCTGGCCGATGCACGTTGGCATAAGTTGGTGTGGAATGTGCCGTTCAACGGGCTGGCGGTCGCCGGCAGGGGCATCACGACGGAGGATATTTTACGGTCGCCCGAGATGGAGGCGGAGGTGTGGGCTCTGATGCGCGAAGTGCAGGCGAGCGCGGCGGCGTATGGGATCGTGATCGAGGACCGTTACTTGGAGGACGAGGTCGAGCGCACGCGGCCGATGGGGCCGTATAAGCCATCGACGATGATCGACTATCTGGCGGGCAAGCCGCTTGAGGTGGAGCCGATCTGGGGCGAGCCGTTGCGGCGGGCGGAGGCGAAGGGCGTGGCGGTGCCACGACTGGCGGCACTTTACGGGCGGCTCAAAAGCCTGGCGCGGTGATCAGTCGCGCGGTGCGTAGATCGTCTGTTTGAGCGTCTTGCCGAGGAGGGCGCGGAAGGTGGCGATGTTTTTTACTGCTTTCAAGGCGATGAGTTGCGAGGCGAGGTTGCCGACGGCGGAGCCTTCCAACTCGAAGGAGACGACGGGCACGCGGGCGTGGTCGGCGGTGGCTTGGCAGAGGAGGCGGTTCTTGCCGCCACCACCGACGATGAGGATGCGTTTGAATTTCTTGTTCGCGAGGCGTTCGAAGGAGCGCATGGCGTCGGCGTGGCCTTGGCCGAGCGAGTCGCAGATGAGGCGGGTGTAGCCGGCGAGTGTCTTGGGCGCGGGGATGCGGCGTTTTTTCAACTGGGCGTCGATGGCGGCTTTCATCGACTTCGGATTGGTGAGCGCAGGATCGGCGACGTCGAGCAGTGAGGAGGGCGCGGGGAGTTTTTCGGCGGCGGTGATGAGCTTGGCCCATTCGGCGGCGTTGGTCGGGCGGGAGGCGAAGTCCTTGAGCGTGCCTTCGAGGAGCCAGAGGCCGATGACGTTGGTGAGGGGGCGGTAGCGGCCGGTGCCGGTGCGTTCGTTGGCGATGCGCGCGGCCAGGGCTTCGGCACCGAGTATGGGCGTGTCGCTTTCGAAGCCGACGAGGGACCATGTGCCGGAGCTGAGGAAGAGGTCGGTGCCGTCGGGCGAAGCCGGCATGGCGTCGTAGGCGCAGGCGGTGTCGTGGCCGGGGACGGCGATGACTTTGACGCCTTTGAGCGCGGGGAGGTTGCGCACGGTGCCGAGCTTGGTACCGGCGAGGACGGGTTGGGAGAACCAGGACGCCGGCAGGTGGAAGTGGTCGAGCGCGGCGCGGGACCAGTCGGTCGAGTGGACGTCGAGGAGCTGGGTGGTGCTGGCGATGGAGAGCTCGTTGGCCATGCGGCCGGAGAGGAGGAAATTGAAGTAGTCGGGGAGGAAGAGGCAGCGCGTGGCGAGGTCGGCGACGGCGGGGCA
>JAHFTG010000007.1:3608-19226 GCA_023269455.1 Opitutaceae bacterium
TCGAGTTGGAGAGAGGAGTTGTAGAAGACGGCGGGCACGCCGGTGGCAGCGTAGATGCGTTCGAGGGCGGCGCGGGTGTCGCTGAGGCGTTTGAGGCCGGGTTGGGTGCGGGCGTCGCGGTAGGCGTGCACGGGGAAAACGAGGCGGCCGGCGTCGTTGACGAGGGCGTAGTCCACGCCCCAGGTGTCCACGCCGACGGAAGCGAGGTTCGCGCCGCGGGGGAGGGCGGCGACGGCGGCGCGGAGGCCGGTGAGGATTTCGTTCCAGAGGCCGACGACGCTCCAGTAATCGTGGCTGCCGATGGATTGGAAGGCGTTGGGGAAGCGGTGGACTTCGGTGAGCGTGAGTTTGTTTTTCGCCCAGGTGCCGAGGATGACGCGTCCGCTGGTGGCGCCGAGATCGATGGCGGCGAGGTGGAGGGGCTTCATGAGGGAAGTAGTGGGTAGCGAGTAGCGGGTAGTGAGTAGGTCGCAAGTAGTGGGTCGCGGGCTGGTATGCGCTCTACTCACTACTCGCTACTCGCTACTTTTTGATCAGGCGAGTTGCAGGAGTTCGGAGGCGCGACGGGCCTGGGTGCGGAAGTAGTCGGCATTTTCAGATTTTTTGATGTCGATGTCGTAGGTGGGGATCATGGCTTTCATGCGGGCGCGGCCTTCTTCGGAGGAGAGGAGGTGCGGGAGGCATTTTTGGATGACTTCGAGCACGATGTGGACGGAGACGGAGGCGCCGGGGGAGGCGCCGAGGAGGGCGGAGATCGTGCGGTCTTCGTTGGTGATGACTTCGGTGCCGTAGTGGACGATGCCGGCCTGGCCGTCGGTCTTCTTGATGGCTTGCACGCGGATGCCGGCGTCGATGAGTTTCCAGTCTGCTTTTTGAGCGCTGGGGTAGAAGACGTGCAGGACTTCGAGGCGGTCGTCCATCGACTGCGTGCCTTGCTGCACGAGGTATTTGACGAGGTCGAGGTTGCTCGCGCCGATCTTGAGGAGGGTAGCGAGGTTGTGCGGTTTTACCGAGCCGGGCAGATCGAGGAAGCTGCCTTTTTGATGGAGGAACTTAGTCGTCCACGAGGCGAAGGGGCCGAAGAGGAGGGTCTTCTTGCCGTCGAGGATGCGGGTGTCGAGGTGGGGCACGGCCATGGTGGGCGCGGCGTCGAGGGGCTGGCCGTAAACCTTGGCCTGGTGGCGCGCGACGATGGAGGGGTTGTCGCAGACGAGCCACTGGCCGCCGATGGGGAAGCCGCCGAGGCCTTTGCTTTCGGGGATGCCGGCTTTTTGGAGGAGGTGGAGACTGCCGCCGCCCGCGCCGACGAAGACGAACTTGGCGTGGTTGCGGCGGGTCTGGCCGGTGGCGAGGTCGCGGATGGTGACGTCCCAGCCGGTGGCGGTTTTGTCGAGGTCGGTGACGCGGTGGTTGGAGGCGATGCCGCAGCCGGGCTGGCGGCCGAGCCAGCCGAGGAGTTTGCGGGAAATCTCGCCGAAATTCACATCGGTGCCGGTGTCCATCTTGGTGGCGGCGATGGGGACTTCGGGGCGGTTTTCCGTGAGCAAGGGCGCCCATGAGCCGATGGCGCCGCGGTCGGTGGAGAACTCCATCTCGCGGAAGAAATGATGCGCCGTCATCGCGCTGTGGCGGGCGCGGAGGTAGTCCACCCATTTGGCGCCGTGGACGAAGCTGAGGTGGGGGACGGGGTTGATGAATGCCTTGGGGTTTTCGACCATGCCTTCGGCGATGGCGTAGGCCCAGAACTGGCGGGATTTTTCGAACTGCTCGAAGATCTTGATGGCGTTGGAAACATCGACGGTGCCGTCGGCGGCCTGGGTGGGCGTGTAGCTGAGTTCGCAGATGCCGGCGTGGCCGGTGCCGGCGTTGTTCCAGCCGTGGGAGCTTTCCTGGGCGAGCTCTTCGGTGACTTCGTAAACCTGGATGCCGAGCTTGGGGTCGAGGCGTTTGAGCAGTGCGGCGAGATTGGCGGACATGATGCCGCTGCCGATGATGATGACATCGGGGTTTTCGACGTGGGTGGAGTGCTTCATGAAAAAGGGGGCGTTAGGTAACGCGAACTAAGGAGGGAATGGGTAGCATAATATATCAAAATATACCATTTTCTCTCAAATAAAGAGATGCGGAGGGATGCGGAGTTTCGGCAGGTTACCCAGAGTGCACAGAGTTCGGAAGGAGTTGTGGGACGACCTTAAGACTGCGGGGAGCTCACTGAATGCGAGGCTCGGATAGATTGGACTCTGTGAACTCTTGATCGGAGCTCTGTGTTCTCTGTGACAAAATTCCGGGGATCGAAAAAGTCAGACAACCGGGTTGCTGAGCGTGCCGATGCCTTCGATTTCGACGGCGATGGTGTCGCCGGGTTTCAGCCACACGGGGGGCTTGCGGGCGAAGCCGACGCCTTCGGGGGTGCCGGTGAGGATGAGCGTGCCGGCGGGGAGGGTTTTGTCGGCACTCAGGAAAGCGATGATCGCGGGGACGTCGAAGATCATGTCGGACGTGTTAGAATCCTGCATGACCGTGCCGTTGAGGATCGAACGGATGCGGAGGGCGTTGGGATTCGGGATCTCGTCGGGCGTCACGAGGACGGGGCCGAGCGGGCAGAAGGTGTCGAAGCTCTTGGCGTGGTTCCATTGTCCGCCGCTCCAGTCGCGCTGCCAGTCGCGGGCGGAGACGTCGTTGGCGCAGGTGTAACCGAGAACGAAGGACAACGCGTTCTCACGGGTGGCGTCACGGCATTCGCGTCCGAGGACGAGGGCGAGCTCGGCCTCGTAGTCGGCCTTTTCGGTGGGCTGGTGCGCGGGGAGGGTGATCGGGTCGCCGGGGTTTTGCACGCTGCCGGGGAGTTTCATGAACCAGACGGGGCGCTCGGGCGGGCCCTTGCCGCCCTCGGCGGCGTGTTTCGCGTAGTTGAGCCCGATGCAGATGATCGTCGCGGGGGCGACGGGCGCGAGGCGCTTGCCGGGAGTGACGATGCGGGCGGTGACGCGGTGTGTGCCGGCGAGCGGATCTCCGGTGACTTCAAGGGCGGTGCCGTCGGGCTGAAGCGCGGCGTAGGCGGGCCCGGCGCTCGTAACGTGACGGATCAGGCGCATGGGGCGTTAGTTTTTCGCCTCGGCGAATGCATCCATACCGATGCAGCTGCAGACGAGGTTGCGGTCGCCGTAAACGTTGTCCACGCGGCCGACGGCGGGCCAGAACTTGGTGAGGCGGGTGAACTCGCTGGGGAAGGCGGCCACTTCACGGGAATAGGGATGAGCCCATTCGTCGGAGCAGACGACTTTGGCGGTGTGCGGGGCGTGCTTGAGCGGGTTGTTGGCTTTGTCGGACTCGCCATTCACCACGGCCTGCATTTCGCCGTGGATGGAGATGAGCGCGTCACAGAAACGATCAAGCTCGGCCTGCGTCTCGCTCTCGGTCGGTTCGATCATGAACGTGCCGGGGACGGGGAACGACATGGTCGGGGCGTGGTAGCCGTAATCCATGAGGCGTTTGGCGGCGTCCTCGACTTCGATGCCGGATTTTTTCCAGCCGCGCAGGTCCACGATGCATTCGTGGGCGACGAGGCCGGTGGCGCCGCGGTAGAGGACGGGGAAATAATTCTGGAGGCGGGCGGCGACGTAGTTGGCGTTGAGGATGGCGATCTTGGTGGCGTCGGTGAGGCCGTCGGGGCCCATCATGCGGATATACATCCACGAGATAACGAGGATGCTCGCGCTGCCCCACGGCGCGGCGGAGACGGCGCCGAGGTGCTTGCGGCTCTTGTCATGCACGGGCGAGACGACGACGTGGCCGGGGAGGAACTGCGCGAGGTGCGCGGCGACGCCGATGGGGCCCATGCCGGGGCCGCCGCCGCCGTGCGGGATGCAGAAGGTTTTGTGGAGGTTGAGGTGGCAGACGTCGGCGCCGATGTGGCCGGGCGAGGTGAGGCCGACCTGTGCGTTCATGTTGGCGCCGTCCATGTAAACCTGTCCGCCGTGCGCGTGGATGGTGGCGCAGATGTCCTTGATCGTGGGCTCGAACACGCCGTGCGTGCTCGGGTAGGTGATCATGAGGGCGGCGAGATCTTTGGAGTGGGCGGCGGCCTTGGCGTTGAGGTCGGCGACATCGACGTTGCCGTTGGCATCGCAGGCGACGGGGACGACTTTAAAACCGCACATGGCGGCGCTGGCGGGATTGGTTCCGTGCGCGCTGGTGGGGATGAGGCAGATGTTGCGCTGACCTTCACCGCGCGACTCGTGGTAGGCGCGGATGACGAGGAGGCCGGCGTATTCGCCCTGCGAACCGGCATTGGGCTGGAGGGACATCGCGGCGAAGCCGGTGATTTCGCAGAGCCAGGTTTCGAGGTCTTTGAAGAGCTGCGTGTAGCCGCGCGTCTGGGAAGAAGGCGCGAAGGGATGCAGCCGGCCGAACTCGGGCCACGACACGGGAAACATCTCCGAGGTGGCGTTGAGCTTCATCGTGCACGAGCCGAGCGAGATCATCGAGTGGACGAGGGAAAGGTCCTTCGCTTCGAGGCGCTTGATGTAGCGGAGCATCTCGTGCTCGGTGTGGTAGCGGTTAAAGACGGACGCCTGAAGGAAGCCGCTGGTGCGGGCGTGTGGTATAGCGTATTCGTGGAGTGGGGATTGAGCGGAGCCGACATCGGGTCGCTGGTGCTCCCCGCTACGTTCGGAGAAGACGGCGAGGAGCTCCTGGACGTGTTCGAGCGTGGTGGTCTCGTCGAGCGAGATGCCGACGGTGTGGGCGTCGATGGCGCGGAGGTTGATCTTCTTCGCGTGGGTGGCGGCGTGGATCGCGGCGGCGTCGATGCCGGAGACGGTGAGCGTGTCGAAGACGGGCTCGGCGTTGAGCTTGGCGCCGATGGCGCGGAGGCCCTGCGCGAGGAGCGTGGTGAGGGCGTTGACGCGGCGGGCGATTTTTTTGAGGCCTTCGGGGCCGTGGTAAACGGCATACATCGACGCCATGACGGCGAGGAGGACCTGGGCGGTGCAGATGTTGGACGTGGCCTTGTCGCGGCGGATGTGTTGCTCGCGCGTGCCGAGGGCGAGGCGCATGGCGGGGTCGCCTTGGGCGTCCTTGGAAACACCCACGAGGCGACCGGGCATCTGGCGTTTGAAGGCGTCCTTGGTGGCGAGGAAGCCGGCGTGCGGTCCGCCGAAGCCCATGGGCACGCCGAAGCGCTGGGCGGAGCCGACGGCGACATCGGCTCCGAATTCGCCGGGGGCGCGGAGGAGGGTGAGCGCCAGGAGATCGGTGGCGACGATGGTGAACGCACCGACGGCGTGAGCGGCGGCGAAGAACGTTTCGAAATCGTGGATACTGCCGGTCGTGTCGGGGTATTGCACGAGGACGCCGAAGGTGCCGGCGGTGGGGGCGAAGGTCTTGTGATCGCCCACGACGACGTCGATGCCGAGGGGGATGGCGCGGGTTTTGACGATGTCGATGGTCTGCGGATGGCAGGCGGCGGAGACGAAGAACGTGCGGTGGGCGGAGGCGTCGCCTTCCTTGAGGCGGTGGCACATCATCATGGCCTCGGCGGCGGCGGTGCCTTCGTCGAGCATGGAGGCGTTGGCGATTTCGAGGCCGGTGAGATCGGTGACGAGCGTTTGGAAGTTGAGGAGCGCTTCGAGGCGGCCTTGGGAAATCTCGGCCTGGTAGGGCGTGTAGGCGGTATACCAGCCCGGGTTTTCCAAAATGGTGCGCTGGATGACGCCGGGGGTGAGGGTGTCGTAGTAGCCGAGGCCGATGTGGCTGCGGAAAACGTGGTTTTGGGCGGCGAGCGCGCGGAGTTCGGCGAGGGCGGCGCTTTCACCGGCGGCGGCGGGCAGGTTCATGGCACTGCGGCGGATGTGAGGCGGGACGGCGGCATCGATAAGCGCGTCGAGCGAAGGCTGCCCGAGGAACTGGAGCATTGCGGCCTGCTCGGCGGCGGCGGGGCCGTTGTGGCGGCGGGCGAAGGTATCGTTCGGAGCCAGGAGGTCCGAGAAGGAGGTTGAAGCGGCGGCGAGAGGCGCGGAAGCAGGCATAAAAAAGGACGGTAGGCGTGGCCTACCGTCCGGCAAATGGTTTTTGGGGAAGCGCGCGGGTATTAGCGGCTGAGTTTGGTTTTGCGGCGATAGGCGACGAAGCCGAGGGCGGCCAACCCGTCGAGAAGGGCGTAGGTGGAGGGTTCGAGGATGGCGGAGGCGGTGCCGCTGACAATAATATCATCGAGGCGGAAGTCTCCATTGCCATTTGAAGTTCGCGATCCGTTGAGCCAGCCTTGGATAGAGATGGTTGCAGTGGTCAGCCCGGTCATCGAAACAGATTGAGCTAGTGTAAATAGCGAAGAATCCGCAGAGTTTTGTGATAAGATAGAGGTGCCGTTTACCGAAAGACCAACTCCTGTCGGGCCGGTAGATGTCGCATAAGCATTCAATGTGACATTGGTGATGGAAAACGTGTAACCCGCATTGGCCGTGATCGTGAAATTGAAATTTTTCGCTGCAGCTTGGGTGGTTTGAGTCCAGCCGGTCCCTTGAATATATGGCTCATTCGGGAAATAACTGCCTGTGGTAACATTGGTTGTTATCGAGCTAGACGAAAGAGCGACATCGCTTGAAGTAAGATTGGAATCTGTCGATGTCACCCTTAGGTAAGGAGCACTGGTGAATGAGTAATTAACAATCGTCGCTGAGTAGCCATTGGTCAGTAAAAGGCCGCCGAAAATAGTTAGTAAGAGAGGCAAAGTTTTTTTCATAAATTACGTTTTTGTCATTTAGCACGAACGGTGCCTTCCCTGTAGCGACGTTCCGGTTACTTTTGCGCCACTCGCCATGTCCTCTCGCATTGAACGCGCCGACCTCATCGACCAACGCCTCGCCGCGCTTTATCCGGAGACGCCCATTCCACTCGATCACACGAGTCCTTACACGTTGCTCATCGCGGTGTTGTTGTCGGCGCAGTGCACGGACAAGCGCGTGAATCTCGTCACGCCGGGGCTCTTCGCGAAGGCCGATAATCCTCGCGATATGGTGAAGTTATCCGTGGCTGAAATAAATTCATTGGTTCGTTCCTGCGGTCTGGCGCCGCGCAAGGCGCAGGCGATCCGTCGGCTCTCCGAACTTTTGCTCGAAAATCACGGCGGCGAAGTGCCGCGCACCTTCGACGCGCTGGAGGCGTTGCCGGGCGTGGGGCACAAGACGGCGTCGGTGGTGATGGCGCAGGCCTTTGGCGTGCCGACGTTCCCGGTCGATACGCATATCCACCGGCTCGCGCAGCGGTGGAAACTCACCGATGGGCGCAGTGTTGAGCAAACCGAGCGCGACTTGAAAAAGCTGTTTCCTCGCGAGCATTGGAACGCGTTGCACCTGCGGATCATTTTCTACGGGCGTGAACACTGCACGGCGCGGGGCTGCGACGGCACGGTGTGCGGGCTGTGCCGCGAACTCTTCCCGGCGCGCAAGCGGGCGGTGCGGGTGAAATGACGAACCGGACTTTTGACGCAAAGGCGTAAAGAGCGGCGAAGAGCGCCAAGCCTGAAAACAAAACAACGGGTTATTAGGAGCGGCGGAGACAGGCTCGGCGAAAACGGAGTTGATTCGCGTTGGGGAGGCCTTCAGCTTGCCCGTCCTTCGGGACGCTTAGCTCAGTTGGTTAGAGCACCTGCTTCACACGCAGGGGGTCTGCGGTTCGAGTCCGCAAGCGTCCACCATTTTTAACCACCTCCTCGGAGGTGGTTTTTTCTTGGGCGATTGGGACGCGCTGGCGCAGCGACGTGCTTCTCTCGGCGTGTTGTGGCGCAGCCGTCGCGCCGCGCTCCGTCTGTGCCCTAGGGAAACGCCCCATTGTCGGCTGGCGCGGCGTGTGCGATAAGGGAGGTAACATGGATTTAAACCAACTCACCCAGATGTCTCGCCAAGCCGTGACCGATGCCCAGTCGGAAGCGCGCCGTCGCAGCAACAACGAGGTCGAGACCTGGCATCTGCTGCATGCGTTGCTGGTGCAGGAGAACGGCATCGTCCCCGCCCTCGTCGAGAAACTCGGGTTGACCGTGAGCGCCCTGCAACTCGCCGCCGAGCGCGAACTCGACCGCCTGCCCAAAGTCTCCGGCAGCGTCGATACGTCGAAAGTTTACGTCACCCAATCCGTCAACGAAGTCCTCACCCGCGCCGAGGCCGAGGCGAAGTCACTCAAGGACGATTTCGTCTCCGTCGAGCACGTCTTTCTCGGCCTTATCGATGTCGCGAAACCCGCCGCACTCGCCGGGTATTTCAAATCCTTTGGACTCGAACGCGCCAAAGTTCTGAAGGTTCTCAAAGAGCTTCGCGGCGCCCAGCGCGTCACGACCGACAATCCCGAGGCCACCTACGCCGCGCTCGAAAAATACGGCATCGACCTCGTGGCGCAGGCGAAGAAGGGAAAGATGGACCCCGTGATCGGCCGCGACGACGAGATCCGCCGCACCGTGCGCATCCTCTCGCGCAAAACGAAAAACAATCCCGTCCTCATTGGCGAACCCGGCGTGGGCAAGACCGCCATCGTCGAGGGACTCGCGCAGCGCATCGTGCGCGGCGACGTGCCCGAAGGTCTCAAGGACAAGACCATCTTCTCGCTCGATATGGGCGCGCTGGTCGCCGGCGCGAAATATCGGGGCGAATTCGAGGAACGCCTGAAGGCCGTGCTCAACGAAGTGAAGCAGGCCGACGGCCGCATCATCCTCTTCATCGACGAGCTGCACACCATCGTGGGCGCCGGAAAATCCGAAGGCGCGATGGACGCGGGCAATCTCCTCAAGCCCATGCTCGCGCGCGGCGAGTTGCACTGCATCGGCGCGACCACGCTTGAAGAATACCGCCAGCACATCGAGAAGGACGCCGCGCTCGAGCGCCGCTTCCAGCCCGTGCTTGTCGAGCCTCCGTCCGTCGAGGATGCGATCTCGATCCTGCGCGGCATCCGCGAGCGTTTTGAACTTCACCACGGCGTCCGCATTCAGGACAACGCGCTCGTCGCGGCGGTGACGTTGTCGGACCGCTACATCTCCGACCGTTTCCTGCCCGACAAGGCGATCGATCTCATGGACGAGGCGTGCGCGATGATCCGCACCGAGATGGACTCCGCGCCGCAGGAACTCGACGCGCTCCAGCGCCGCGTGCTCCAGCTCGAAATCGAGGAAGCCGCCCTGAAACTGGAAAAAGACGACGCCTCCAAGCACCGTCTCGAAACGCTGCGCAAAGAACTCGCCGACGCCCGCACCCAGGCCGCCGCGCTCCGCTCGAAATGGGAAAAGGAAAAAGCCTCGGTTGATCGCGTGCGCAAGGTGCGCGAAGAACTCGACGCCACCCGCATCGAACTCGAAAAAGCCGAGCGCGCCTACGACCTCAACAAGCTCGCCGAGCTCCGCCACGGCAAGATCCCGCAGCTCGAAGCCGAGTTGAAAAAACTCGAAGTCAACGAAGCCAAAACCGAACTTTTCAAAGAAGAAGTCTCCGCCGAAGAAATCGCCGAGATCGTCTCGAAGTGGAGCGGCGTGCCCGTGACGCGCCTCGTCGAAGGCGAGAAGGAAAAACTCCTGCGCCTGGGCGAAGTGTTGCACGAACGCGTGATCGGCCAGGAAGAGGCGGTGCAGCTCGTGACGGATGCCATCCTGCGCGCGCGCGCCGGCATCAAAGACCCGCGCCGCCCTGTGGGCAGTTTTCTGTTTCTCGGCCCGACGGGCGTGGGCAAGACCGAGCTCGCGAAAGCGCTTGCCGAAACCCTTTTCGACACCGAGGCCGCGATGGTGCGGATCGACATGTCCGAATACATGGAGAAGCACAGCGTCTCGCGGCTGATCGGCGCGCCTCCCGGCTATGTCGGCTACGATGAAGGCGGCCAGCTCAGCGAAGCCGTGCGCCGCAAACCCTACGCGGTCGTGCTTTTTGACGAAATCGAGAAGGCGCATCCCGACGTGTTCAACGTGCTGCTCCAAGTGCTCGACGACGGGCGCATCACGGACAGCCAGGGCCGCACCATTGATTTTAAAAACACGATCATCATCCTCACGTCCAACCTCGGCAGCCGCCATCTTTTGGAAGGCGTCACGGGCGACACGATTCCCGAAAGCGTGCGCGAGAGCGTGATGGCCGAGCTGCGCAAGGCGTTCCGCCCCGAGTTCCTCAACCGCATCGACGAGACCATCCTCTTCAAGCCGCTCACGCTGGATGAAATCACGAGGATCGTGGACCTGCTGCTGGCCGACCTGAACAAGCGTCTGGCCGAAAAACGCGTGACGGTGACGCTCGACAAGAAGGCCAAGGCGTGGGTGGGCGAGAAGGGCTACGATCCGGTCTTTGGCGCGCGTCCGCTCAAGCGTTTCCTGCAACGCCAGATCGAGACGAAACTCGCGCGCGCGCTCATCGGCGGCGAGGTGCGCGAGGGCGCGATGGTGGTCTTCAAAGTAAAAGACGACGAACTCGTGATGGACTCCTAAAGCACGGCATATCTGTGTTGCAGAGGACTGTGCGGGCGGTTTTTGAAAGCGAGGCCGTCCGCGCTCTTGCAGTTTGTTTGAGTGGCGAGGTTGGCGCGGGGGGTGATTTTTAGATTGCGACTCCCTCGGGGCGCGCATGTTTTCTTTCAACGCATTTACCCCTTAATGCGTTAAGCCCAATTTTTCTGTGTCAGCAAGAATCCTCCTGGTTCGGACGGGTCCCGCTTCTGCATTCCAAGCAAAGGCCATCGTCGTTGTGCCGACGGGTTTTTATGCGCGTTCGTTTGCCGATGAGCAAGAAGTCGACGCGGTGATCCACTCCGAGACCTTCGATCTCATCATCCATGACGCGCGGCTGGTGACCGGCGAAACGCTCGCGCTGATTGAGCGATCACGGTCGCATCAGGTCGTTACGCCGATCATTCTTCTGTGCGCCAAACCACCGCTCGACGTCATCGTGAAGGCGATCCGCCTCGGCGTGCGCGATCTCTTCCATCTCCCGGTCAATCTCAGTGGACTTTTCGCCTGCGCCACCGATCTCCTCCAGCCGCGTTTCAAGACCCATGCGGCCGAGATGCTGCAATACTGCCGCTCCGAGCTCACGCGTTTTCTCACGGACGAGACCACCCCTGCCGAAGCGGCCGCTTCTCGCGGAGCACCGGCTCCGGCCAATCAAAAAGAAATCAATCTGCTGCGCGAGGAATGTGATCGCCTCGCCGCCCAGCTCCGGGAGGAAAATGAAAAACGCCTCGCCGTTGAATCTGCGGCCGAGGCACGCCAGCGTGAGATCGAAGACCACCAAAAAGCCCTCGACGCGACCGAGGCGGAACTCTCCAGCGGCCATGCCCGCATCGCTGCGGAGCGCGAAGCGGCCGCCACCCTCATGGTTTCGCTCGAAAAAGAGCGCAAACAACTCGCCAAGACTGCCGATGAGCTCAACCAACGGGAAGCCGCCCTCGCGTCCGCCCGCGCCGAGCTTGCGGCAGCCCGCCAATCCATCGAAGAAAAGGAGGCGCAGCTCGAAGCCGAACAAACCGCCTTTGCGAAACACGAGAGCCAGTTCGCCAAGACCATCAAAGAACTCGAAACTCGTGAAGCGGCTTTGGCGGACACGACCGGGAAACTTGCAAAGGAAACGGCCGCGCTCGAAAAAGCACGCAACGCACTCTCGGACGAAGAGTCCGCCCAGAGCGTTCTTCGTCAGAAATTAAAGGCCGCGCAGGTGGCGCAGGAACAAGAGGAACAACGGCTGGCCGGTCTCGCCGTCGAACTCCGCGTGCGCGAAAAATCCTTCGATCCGATCCGTGCGGAGCTCGCCCAGGCGCAGCAAGCCATCGAGGGAAAACAGGCGCAGCTCGAAGCCGACGAGGCGACCCTTTCGAAAGCCCAGAGCCAGTTGGCCAAGGCGCTCAAGCAACTGGAGTCTCGTGAGGAGACGCTCGGTGCCGCGAAGAAGGAATTTGAGACTGCCCGAGTCGAACTTGAACAATCGCGACAGGCGCTTGTCTCCGAAGAGGTCGCGCAGACCACCTCCCGCAAAGAGCTTAAATCAAGCCTGGCCGAACTCGAAAAACGACGCGCCCAATTTGATGCCGAGGTTGTCGGCTTTGAGGTGGCGCAAGCCGAGGCGGCCACCGCGCTGGCGGACCATGCCCGTCGTGAAAATCTTTTGAGCGAACGCGAACGGTCCATCTCTGGAAAAGAGACCGCACTCGCGGCTCGGGAGAGCTCCGCCCGCATCGCGGCTGCAGAGCAAGAGAAAGCCCTCGGTGAAATGCGTGATCGCCTTGCCGCCGAAACGATCAAGCACGAGAAAAGGCAAGAGGCGCTGGCCTCTGAAGAGGCCGAAATGACGCAGGCGCGCACTGCCCTCAAGACGGAGGCTGCCGCCCTGGCCAAGAACCGCGCCCGGATCGAGGCCGATGAAATCGATCTCGAAGCCGCGCAGGCTGAAGCGGTCCTCCTGCTTAAAAAAGCTGCGCAAACCGAAGAAGGTTTCGCCGCTCGCGAGAAAGCCGTCGGTGCGCGCGAGCAGTCGTTTGCCGAGGCTCAAAAAGTGTTTGAGGCCGAAGAGGCGCAGACTCGCCGCGCGATTGCCCAGATGGAGAAAAAACTCGCCGAACGTGAGGCCGAAGTCGTCGCCCGCCTGGTCTCCGTCGAGTCGCGCGAAAAAGAACTCTCCGACATCGAGGCGTCCTTGCAGGCCGGGCAAAAAGCACTGGCCTCCGCCTTGGCAAAGCTTGAGGCCGAGAGTGCGGTCATCACTGAAATGCAACAGGCGTTTGAGTTGAACGAGGCACAAT
This sequence comes from Opitutaceae bacterium, assembly GCA_023269455.1. Classification (GTDB taxonomy): domain Bacteria; phylum Verrucomicrobiota; class Verrucomicrobiia; order Opitutales; family Opitutaceae; genus Rariglobus. The sequence continues at coordinate 16,365 of JAHFTG010000007.1, forward strand.
TCCAAAAGCGATCCGACGAGCTGACCCAGCGGCAAAAACTCGCAGCCACCGTCGAGCAGGAGCAGAAAAAAATCGCCGCCCAAATTGCCAAAGAGCTTGCCGCGCTCAACAACGCCCGTGCCCAAATGGAGGCCGAACAGCAGGCGCTTGAGACCGAGTCAGCCGCGTTTGGCATGAAAGAAAAAGAATTCGAATCCAAGCGTCGCCAGTTTCAGGATCAGATGAAAAATATTCTCAGCGTTAATTGAATCACACCATTCCAGCCATGTCGTCCGCCAATCGTGTCTTCGTCGAAATCTCCCTGTATTCGCTGCAACTGGTGATCGTTGCCGGCCGCCGGTTGGTGGCCAAGGGCGACTACCCGCTCGACGCCAAGGAGGCGCTGCTGGCGTTTTTTGCCGCGCATCAGGCGGCGGGCCCCGCAGTGGTTTTGGTATCGCCGAAGCAGTCATTCGCCCGGTTGGCACCCGCAGGGACGGGCGGGACGCGAACGGAGACCGATCTGCTGGCTGCCGTCTCGACTTCACCTACGGGACTGACTCCACCTCTGTCTGTCGTGGCGTGCGATGCGGTCACCGGCGAGCCCTTCGATTCTTCGATGGAGGGTGCGATCTTGCTGGCTGGAGCGACGACGGAAAGCCTTGTGGCCGTCCGCGATCAGATGGGGGCGCTCGGGCTGCCGGTCCCTGCCAGCACCTGCCTGGCTCTTCCCGTGCAACTGGGCGCGGTGGTCGCGGCGTTGCAGGATATGTCCGAATCCACCCGCGTGGCGGTGTTGGCGCTCGGTGAAAACGATTCCGTGCTGGCGCTTGTTTCCGCCGGCGGGGTTGAGGCTGTGCAGTCTGTGCCGGTCGGCTACGCGCAGATTTTTGAGGCGGTGAAAGCCGAGCTGGGGCTGAAATTCCGAGCGGCCGCCACAAAATTATTTTTCAATAGCGCCTACGACTTCGCCGACGCCTCCGATAAAATCGCGGTTCGCCTGGCCGAGCCTTTGCAAGCGGCGTTGAGTGGTTTTCCCAACCGGCCGACTGCTTTGCAGGTGGTGGGTCTTCCCGGGAAGCAAGCGTGGCTCGGCGGGTGTCTCGCCCAAGCGTTGAGTCTGGCCGACTGGTCTCCGGATATGGCCAAGATGTGCGCCCAACTGGAGCTGGAGGTTTCACCTGGCAGCGAGCCCACGGCCAATGCGCTCAGTTTGGTTCAACTGGCTGCGACCGACGAGGCAACTCCGGCCATGTGGCAACCGGGTTTCTTGGGTGAGCGGCCCAAGACGGTGTCGGCTCCGGTGACAAGTGCTCCGGCTGTGGCAGTGACCGCACCTGTCCCCGTGGTCTTGTCTGCCGCGGTTACTCCACCCGCTGCAGTCGTCACCAAGTCGGCTGTCGTTGGCAAGGCTCCGGCTCCCGTGTCTCGCGTTGCCGCGCCTACCTCCCGACCAATCACACCGGCTCCAGTGCCTGGCAAGCAACTGCCGCCGAAGCCGTTGAAAACGGTCGCCGCCGTGCCGACGTCGAAACCAGCAATGCCCGCCCCGGCTCCGCGCCTTGCGCCGGTGCAGGCCGGGGCGATTTCTCAGCCGGCTCCCAAGGCAGTGGCACCGTTGGTCGCTCCGGCTCGGTCTAAACCACCGGTTGCGCTCTACGCGGTTATTCTGGCGGTGGTTCTGGTCGCCATCGGCGTGGGGATAAAAATCTACTTGGATGAATCTAAGCAGGCCAAAGCTCAGCAAGTCGCCGATGAGTCCGCCAGGCTCGCCGACGAACAGGCCCGAAAGCTTGCCGTGGAGAGGGCCGAGGCGGCCTTGCGGCTCAATCCTGCGACCGGACTGCCCGGTTCCTGGCAGCATGCGGATATCGGCCTTACCTCGTCGCCAGGCGCGGCGACCTTTGCAGGAGGGATCTTCAATTTGACGGGGGTTGGCCGTGATATCGGCTGGTTCAAGGACGGCTTTAATTTCATCTATGTGCCGCTTTCGGGGGACGGTTCGATCACTGCGCGCGTCGCCGCTATGGAGGGTTCTAATCGCGTGGCCAAGGCCGGATTGATGATCCGCAGCACGCTGGAAGACGGTTCGGCACACGTTTCTCTTCTGTTGGAAAACAAGAATACGAACTACAAGTTGGTCTCGCGTGCGAAGCGAGGAGGTCGGACGGTCGTCGTCGATTCTTCCGGGAATACCGTGTTTGCCACGCCAATCTGGTTCCGGCTGGTTCGCGCAGGCGATGTTATAACCGCCTATCAATCCAGCGATGGCAAACAGTGGAACCTCGTGGCCGGCACTCCGGTATCTGTGCCGATGTCTCCGGTAGCTTATATCAGCAGGGCGGCTTGTTCACGCGAACTCACCCCTGTGATGCTGCCGGTTGATCATGTCAGTGTGCCGGGATGGAGCTCGGCTCCGTCGGGTATGAATTCCGGGAAATAATGGCGGGTATCGGCACGGGTGTATATTTGATGGTTGGGTGGAATTCGTCTTGGCCTCCTGTGCTGTGTCCCTGAAAAGCTGTGGACATGCCTTCCCAGCCCATCCGTTTCTTCAATCGTTACACGGCGTCCACCGAAACCGAGCAGGTCTATGGCGAGAAGTGGCTGCGCTGGACCTACGAGACGGGGCCGGGGCGTTTTGCGGTGGGCGCGTTGATCAAGCGCGCGGTGTTTTCTCATTGGTATGGCTGGCGCATGGACCGGCCGGCGAGCGCGGCCAAGGTGCGGCCGTTCATCCGCGACTATGCGCTCGATATCGGTGAGTTCGCACGTGCGCCGGCTGAGTTTAAAACCTTCAACGAATTTTTCTACCGCACGTTGAAGAAGGAAGCGCGTCCCATCGCGGCGGGCGAGGACGTGGCGGTGTTCGCGGCGGATGGG
>JAHFTG010000008.1 GCA_023269455.1 Opitutaceae bacterium
CGCGACGAGTCCGACGAAAACACCCGCATCGTCATCGAGCTCAAACGCGGCGAACAGTCCCGCGTCGTCATCAACCAGCTCTTCCAGAAGACCGCCCTCGAGTCCTCCTTCGGCGTCACACTCCTTGCCATCGACAAGAAGCGCCCGAAGCAGATGAACATCAAGGAACTCATCGAGTGCTTCATCGAGCACCGCCGCGACGTCGTCACCCGCCGCACCCAGTTCCGCCTCAAGAAAGCCCTCGACCGCGCCCACATCCTCGAAGGCTACATCATCGCCCTCGATAACCTCGACGACTTCGTCAAAATCATCCGCGCCTCCTCCAACCGCGACGAAGCCAAGACGAAGTTGATGGCCAAGTATCCGCTCTCCGAGCGCCAGACCGACGCCATCCTCGAACTCCGCCTCTACCAGCTCACCGGCCTCGAGCGCGGCAAGATCGAAGCCGAATACCTCGAACTTCAGAACCTGATCGCCTCCCTCCGCGAGATCCTCGATTCCGACGCCCGCCTGATGGAAGTCATCAAGACCGAGCTCCTCGCCATGAAGGAGAAATACGGCGACCAGCGCAAAACCCAGATCATCGGCGCCGCCGGCGAATTCCGCATGGAAGACGTCATCCCCAACGAAGGCTGCGTCATCACCGTCTCCCACCTCGGCTTCATCAAACGCACCGCCGTCGCCGAATACCGCTCCCAGAAACGCGGCGGCAAGGGTGTCATCGGCACCGAGACCTACGAAGAGGACTTTGTGGAGCACCTCTTCACCGCCTCCACCCACGACTACATCCTCTTCATCACCACGCACGGCCAGTGCATGGCGAAGAAGGTTTACGACGTGCCCGAGGGCGCTCGCACCACCAAGGGCAAATCCGTGAAGAGCTTCCTCGCCCTCGACGAAGGCGAGAAGATCGCCGCCATGCTCACCATGCCCGACTTCGTCCCCGACCGCTACCTGGTCATGGCGACCAAGAAAGGTATTATTAAGAAGACCGCGCTTACCGATTATACCAACTCCACCCGCGAGTCCGGCCTCATCGGCATCAACCTCGCCGAAGGTGACGCCGTAATCGGCTGCGTGCTCACCACCGGTGCCGACGAACTCATCCTCGTCTCCCACCAAGGCCTCGCCGTCCGCTTCCGCGAAAAAGACGCCGACACCGGCGAGATCCTCTTCCGCGACACCGGCCGCGCCACGGGCGGCGTCACCGGCATGCGCTTCAAGTTGGACAGCGACTACCTCGAAGTCCTCGAAGTCGTCGATCACACCAGCAAGTTCCTCGTCGCCAGCCAGGCCGGCTTGGGTGTCCGCACCCGCTTCGAAGACTACCGCCTCATCAACCGCGGCGGCAGCGGTGTCTGGGCGATCACCCTCCCCGAAGACGGCTCTATTAATATAGCAGGCGCGCTCAGCGTGAAGGACACCGACGAAATCATGCTCCTCACCGCCAAGGGCCAAAGCGTGCGCTGCCCGGTCAACACGATCCGCGAAGTGAACCGCGGCGGAAAGGGAGTAAAACTCCTCACGTTAGCCGAAGGCGACAAGCTCCTCAGCATCGCCCGCGTGGTCGAGACCGATGAAGAGCAGGCCGCCGCAGCGGCTGGAGCTCCAACTGAACCTCCCGCTCCAGAAACGACCTAAGAAGAAGCAACGGTAGGTCTTCACCAAAGGCGCGTCCCCAAAAGGCGCGCCTTTTTTATGCTGATAATCTGCGATCCGTCTACTCGCTACTCACTACACACTACCCGCTACTTCTCGGCGGCGCCTCTGACTTGCAGCTTGATTCGCCGCCTTGAACCTGTCCCGCTCACCCCAGCATGAGGATTCCCTTATCCCACGCAGTGCAGGACTTACGCAGGCCGCAGTGCCTTCGTAGGAATTTCCATTCAGCCACAGATACAAATAGCCATCATCTAGGTCTTGAAGCTGCGTAATGTAACATGTTCTGACCTGCCCTCATTTTCTGAATCGATCATTAAATTACTCACCAAAAAATTTATCTAAAATGAGCGCACCAATCATTTCATTAAATCAAATCGACGGGAAAAAACTCTTCGGCAGTGAAAATGCAGACCTAGAAGATGCGGAACTTTTCGAATCATATTCCTTAGACAAGACATCGTTTTTAGACATCTATAATCCCAAACGAAAAATAGGGCTTTTATGCGCTTATAAAGGATGCGGAAAATCCGCAGTATTAAGATTGATAAGCAACAAATTCAAGTCTCCCGAACTAGCAATCGTAGTCAAAATAGCAGCCCAGGAGTATTCCCCCGATATAGATAGCTCAGACCCTGCCGACTGGATGAAAGGCTGGCGCAAAATATTCTTACGCCAGATCGCTAGCGAAATCGGCGCATCTATCAAAGCAGCCTATAGCGACGACTCCACCCACCTTGTTGAAGTTGCCGAAAACTACGGCTTTAGGAATTCAAATATAGTAGGCTACATCACCAAAAGAGTCTCCGAAAAATACCAATTATCAAAGACACCACTCTCGCTAGAGGAAGGCATCAACAAAAGAATCGAAAGATACTTGTCCGACAAAGACATACCCGTCTGGCTTTTAATCGATGACGTAGACCTAAACTTCAGAAATGAGCCTAAAATAAAGGCTAAAATCGTAGGTTTCCTCAATGCAATAAAATCCCTCTCAACCCAGATACCAGATCTAAGAATTAGATCCACAATACGTCCCAACATATGGGCAATTTTAGCAGAGGAATATGACTCCGTAAATCAACTAAAAGAATTCAGAATAAATCTCGATTGGTCAGATCAAGACATCAAAGACCTTCTTCAAAAACGTGTTTCGAGTTTTTACGATAGAACTGGCGTGAGATTCACACCAACAACAACAGACAAAGGACGTGGGTGGATAAAATGCGTGTTTCACGACCCAATGAATTGGGGCAAATCAGAACGCGCCCCACATGTTGTCCTAGACACGCTTTCACGTAATAGACCTCGCTGGCTCATAGAACTCTGCAAACTTGCCCTAGAAACGGCTAAGGCAAATAAGCACACATTGATCGGACTCGATGATATAGAAGTGAACCTACCCGAATTCGGAGCAGCGCGAATTGTTGACACGGTTGCCGAATATTCAAGTGAATGCCCATCCATTTCTCCGCTTATCAATTGTTTTTCGGGCCAAGAAAAAACATGGACCCACGAAGGCCTAGAAAATTTTATAAAAAAGAGCGTGCTGGAACTATTACCGCTTAAAATACATGGCATAACAGGAAAGCCAACAGCCAAAAATGTCATAAAATTCTTATACTACATAGGCTTTCTTTCGTGCAGAATAGATAATGATGATGGCTCATATGAGCATAAAACATTTATAGATAATCCAACTTTTTTATCAACTAATTTTACGACAAAAACTTTCCATACTTGGGAGATACATCCCGTATTTGTCGAAGGACTTGGAATGACACATCGAAGCCCAGTTAAGCGAATAAAGCTATAAAAGCGAAGCCGAACCAATGGGGTCAGGCCGAGTATTGTTGTATTTCAACTCATTTCGCAGGAGTAAGCCCGCTTTTACTGACTTTATAACATCAACCACACCAACCCATGCTCGCATCCACCACGTTTGACATTCCCGGCCATGAAATCACCGAGCATCGCGGCTTGGTGCGCGGCATCATCGTCCGCTCACCCACCATTTCCCAAGGTATCCTCGGCGGGCTCAGCAATATCATCGGCGGTAAAATCGGCGCCTACACCAAGATGTGCGAACAGACCCGCTCGCAGGCCTACGACGACATGGTCCAGCACGCCCTACAACTAGGGGCCAACGCCATCATCGGCATCCGCTACGACGCCTCCTCCGTCGAACCCCGCGGCGGCGCCGTCGAAGTCCTCTGCTACGGCACCGCCGTCCTCGCGCGAAAGAAATAAACACCGGCCCACGATAAATCCTACTATTACCAATCCTCTATTCTGGCGGAGCCGACTCAGGGCCAAATAAAACAATGCCCAACGTTCGGTAAAATCCACCGACTTCCCCCAATCCCACCCAAATGAAACTTAAGAAAATACTGATTGCTGAAATACTGCTTTTAATCGCGCTGTTTGCGCTGTCGGGATGTATTGGCGTAAAGAATCCACCCAGAGATTCTGGTAATATAAGCCTCCTGGATCTTCCGATTAAGACTTACCATGTTGATTACGGCGATCTGTGGATTGGAAAAAATGTGAATCAACGAAAGGTCTACCTGCATAAAAATCAAATCACCGATTATTTTTTCGCCCATGCATCCAGTAGAATAGTTTTTGATATTCCGGAAGGAGTTAAGAGTTTTAACGCGTGGGGAGTTCGGCCGCATGGAGATGAGGCCGTGGTCGTTGGTTCTTGGTGCTATATTATCAAGATTGACGGCAAGGAAGCATTCCATTCTCGCGCCTTATCAGAATATAAAAATTCCGAGGTTCCGATTAACGTCCAAATTCCAACTGGAGCCAAAGTGATCGAGTTGATCGTGGATAATATGCACAATGGTTTTTGTGATCATTCCATTTGGGCCGTGCCAGTTTTTAGAAAATAATACCGCCCGAGCCAAGGGGCGGTCAGGCCTCTCCGTCGTCACGACTTTCTTCCTGCTCACCAAAAACGCCAACGACATCCAGCGGCGAAAAATACGCGAGACGATCAGTGACGCCAAGGTCCGCGCGTCGGACCATTAATTCGCCCTTCAGCCGAGGCGAGCCACCATATGATTGGTATTCGGGCAAGGCGACCAAGGTGGATGCGCGGCCCATCAGCCCGTGCGCCAAGGCCACGCCAGCCAAACTTGGGTTTCGGCCTCACCCTACAAAGCGTCGGATTATTTTGAAGACAGCGCCTAAGCGGTGAACTCCAAGTGCGGATGGCGGTAGCGTTTTTCTTGGATCGCGATAAGCTCGGCTTCCGCTTCGAGCCAGATGGCTTTGTCACAGTTCTTTGGGCAGCCTTGTTCCTCCCAAAGTTGTCGGGCGCGACAGGCGATGTCTTCATAACTGACCACGTGCTGACCGAGTGGATCCTCACTCAAAAGCAAATGACGGGACGATGTATTCATGGCGGGTATTCTCTCATTTTGGGGTGCCTGCATTGTAAACATTTCACACAGCGGTCGCTCCTTGCTTTGGCCAACGGGCAACCACGAAAAGCGAAGCGGCTGAACAACTGAAGGGGTGGCCGTTTTGCTCTCTGTAAAACGTGCCTCATTCCGGCAGAAAAGCGACCCAAGACCGCCGTAATCCAAGCGTAGTAGCGTGGCTGTTTTAGCCCATGCAATACCCGTAAATATCCGCAAAAAAACAACCCGCGCCACGGGAACATCTTCCCAACCCCGAAGGACGAAACGCAACGCCTGCCCGACTTCATGCTTTTTGCACCCATGAAACTATATCCCTGCCTCTCTGCTCTCATCATCACGGTTTCGGCCTTGGCCCAAAGCGCACCCGACGCCACCTTCCCTGCCAAACCGTAGCCTAGGATGCGGCCCGAAATCGCAGCGGCCTGAAAAGCCGGGGGAATTGCGCAACGCAGGCATGTCACATCATTGGCACCCGATTTTCCCTCGCTGCCCGCAATCGACGCTTGCCAATCAATTTTTCCGGGCGTGAGGTTTCCTCCTCCCCTCGTCAACCTGCATCCTCCGTTCGCATGGCCGGCCGCCTCTCCAAACTTCTCGACCCTTCCCGCATCACGCTAAACGTGCAGAGCACGAAGCGGACGGTTGCCCTCAACGAAGTCGCCCGCCTCCTCGACGGACATCCCGACGTCACGAATTTCCAGGGTTTCTACAACGAGCTGCTCGCCCGCGAACGCCTCGACACCACCTGTCTGGGCAACGAAATCGCCCTGCCCCACGCCCGCACCGAACACGTCCAGAAGATCGTCATGGCGGTGGGCCGCAGCACCCCCGGCATCCACTTCGAAAACAGCAATCAGAACGTCCGCCTCATGTTCGTCCTCGCCACGCCGAAATCCAATCCGGGCGACTATCTCCAAGTGGTGAGCGCCCTCTGCAAGATTTTCAAAGACCCCGCCAATCGCGAGGCGCTGATGACGGCCTCGACCCCGGAGCAGTTCGTGCAAGCCATCGTCGCCGCCGAGGAAAAACTGCTCGCCCCGGCCTGAGTTAACCGCCTCCCCGCAGCGCGGTCTTGGCAAACGCAGATGCGCCCCGCACGCTGGTTCTGCGCATGATCCACTCGTTTATCTTCAGCGACGGAAAACTCGTCGGTCGCGATCTCGAAACCGAGGCGCTCCGCCTCGTGCGCGGCGACAAAGGCCTCACCCTCTGGGTCGATCTGGACAATCCCACCGACGAGGAAATCAGGACCGTCCTCACGGATATTTTTCAGTTTCACCCGCTCGCCATCGAGGACTGCGTCACGCCCAGCCCGCTGCCCAAGATCGACGATTACGAGGACTATCTGTTCCTCGTCATGCACGCGGTGGACTTCACCCGCACCGACAAGTTCAACACCACCGAACTCGATCTGTTTCTCGGCAAGGACTACCTCGTCACGTTTCACCGCACGCCGCTCAAATCCGTCCCGCTGGTCATGGACCGCTGCGTGAAGGCCACCGGCGTGATCGCGCGCGGCCCCGACCGCATCGCCCACATGGTGCTCGATGCGATGGTGGAAAACTTCAAACCCGTGACCGACGAACTCCGCGCCGAACTGGAGGAAATCGAGGAGACCGTCCTTTCGCGCGATTCCAAGCACCTCATCCCCGAACTGCTGCACGTCCGCACCGACATCGCCCACTTGCGTCAGATCATCCGCCCGCAACGCGACCTCGTCTCCCGCCTCGCGCACGGCGAAAGCAAGATCATCCGCGCGATCATGCTCCCGTATTTCCGCGACTTGCGCGACGACCTCATCCGCATCGACGAAATGACCGCCGGCTTCGCCGACCAGTTGCTCATCTCGTTCGACCTGTATCTGAGCAAGTCCGACTACGAGGCCAACCAAGGCATCAAGACTCTCACCGCCCTCACCGTGCTCACGTTGCCCGCCACGCTCATCAGCACGTGGTATGGCATGAACTTCGAGCACATGCCCGAGCTCAAATCGCCCCTCGGTTATCCCGTGATCATCGTCCTCACGCTCGTCCTGACCGCCCTCACCTGGCTGTGGTGCAAGCGCCAGCGCTGGATCTGAACCGCGCGCCATGATCACCACTCTCGTCTATCGCGACCACAAGCTCGCCGGGCACAATCCGCCCGCCGAGTCCCTCGCCGCCCTCCGACAGGAAGCGGGCGTGATGCTCTGGATCGATCTCAGCCAGCCCACGCCGGAGGAAGTCGCGGCGATCCTGGAAAAACTGTTCGGTTTTCACCCGCTCACCATCGAGGACTGCGTCAACGACAGCCCGTTCCCGAAACTGGAAAACTACGACGACTACCTCTACCTCGTGGCCCACGCCATCGACTACTCGCCCGAGACGCGGTTCACCACTGCGGAACTCGATCTGTTTCTCGGCCCCAACTACCTCGTCACCTATCACCGCCTCCCGATGAAGCCGGTGCAGGTCGTCATCGACCGTTGCCTGCGCGCGCCCGCCACCCTCGTGCGCGGCCCCGACCGCCTCGCGCATCACCTGCTCGACGGACTCGTGGAAGGCTGCAAACCCGCGCTCACCGCGCTGCGCGCCGAGGTTGATCGCGTGGAAGACGGCGTGTTGCGCCACATCTCCGCCGACGAGCTTTTCCCCCTGGTGGTCGCCCTCCGCAAAGATCTCTCGCGCCTGCGCCAACTCGTCCGCCCGCAGCGCGAAGTCATCGTCGAGCTCACCCAGGGCAAGACGAAGCTCATCCGCCCCCTCCTGCTCCCCTACCTGCGCGACATCGGCGACGACCTGGCCCGCGTCGAGACTCAGGCCGCCGCCTGGGCCGAACAACTCATCCTGTCGTTCCGCATCTACCTCAACAAATCCGGCTTCGAGGCCAACCAAGGCATCAAGGTCATCACCGGCATCACCGCGCTCACGCTCCCGCCGCTGCTGATCGGCGGATGGTTCGGCATGAACTTCGAGCGCATGAACGAACTCCACTCATCCCTGGGCTACCCGCTGGCGGTCGCCGTGACGCTTGCGAGCATGGCCGGCATGCTCGTCTTCATGCGCAAGAAACGCTGGATATAGTCCGACCGGCAATGCTACGCGCCCTCATCTTCGATTTCGACGGACTCATCGTGGACACCGAAACGTCGGCCATCGACGCCTGGGCCTGCCTTCACGAAGAAGACAACGTGCCCTTCCGGCGCGCGCACATGCACGCCATCATCGGCCATGCCGACACGCCCCACGACCCGTGGATTCACTATGCCGCCGATGTCAGCCGCGCCGCCCTTGAAACGCGCTACCGCCGCGCAGCCCGCGAGATGACTTTGGCCGCACCCGTGCTCCCCGGTGTCCGCAAATTGATCGACACCGCGCGCGCCGCCGGACTCCGCCTCGCCGTCGCCTCCAACTCCAGCCACGCCCACGTTGACCACCACCTCGCTCATCGCGGCCTGCTCGCCCTCTTCGATCACGTCGCCTGCCGCGACGATGTCGCCCACGGCAAACCCGAGCCCGACGTGTATCTCGCCGCGCTGCGCGGCCTGGGCGTCGATGCGAGCGAGACGATAGCCTTCGAGGATTCCGTCCCCGGCCATGAGGCGGCTTACCGGGCCGGGCTGCGGGTCGTCGTGGCCCCCAATCCCTCGACCGCCCATTTTAAATTTCCTCACGCCGCGTGGCAGGTTCCTTCACTCGCCGACGTCTCCCTCCCCGCGCTGCAAGCCCGCTTCGCCTGATCAAAACAGGCTGCCCTGTCGCAACGCGTCGCGCTTATCCCCATCAAGCGTGCTCATCGCAAGCAGCCAGGCGAGTGATTGCCCCGCAATCGCCGGTTCCACCGCCAGCCGCCGCAGCAAAAGCGCGCCCGCCAGCGCATCGTAGAGCGCCGCGTGATACCGCCGCCGCTCCACCGGACAATACCGCTCCGCCAGCGCATCCAGCTCCGCCTGCAACGCGAACGCCGCGACCAAGTCCCCCAGCTTTGCCGAGGCGAGCGACGGATAAAGCTGCGGATAAAGCCGCCCCGTATCGATCCACGGCCCCCATTCCGTCAACGCCCCGCCTGCCCGCGCGAAATCCGGCGACGTGCGCGGGTAAGGCCACGCCGATTTGATGAGCGTGTTTTCCGCGCTGGCAAAATGCGCCGCCAGCGGCCCCGTCTCCCGCCACCGTGCGAACCGCTCGAAGTCGTCGCCAAACGGCGCCTGCGCCGCCACCGAAGCCGCGTCCAACCCGTGCAATGCCGCGTCCTCGCTCCGCACCCGCCCGGTGGCGCGGCAGAGGCGTGTATGCGTTTCCAGAATCTCCGCCCCGCGCATCGTCACGACCCCGTATTCGAGAATGCCGGACGCGACACTCCCCTCGAAATCCACGAAATGAATGATCTGGTCGGTCCAAGCGTTGGCCACGGAACACACCGAACACACGGAATGAACGGAGTCGAAACCTAGTTCTTCGTAATTTTTCCGTGTGTTCCCCGTGTTCCGTGGGCAACACTGCCGGCCGTGGACCTCACGCCCTACCGCACGTTCCTGACCGAGCTCGCCCAAAAAAGCGGCGACTTCCTCCTGCCCCATTTCGCGAACCCGGCCCTCGCGGTCGAAACGAAATCCGACGACTCCCCCGTCACCGCCGCCGACCGCGGCGCGGAACAACTCATGCGCGACCTCATCGCCGCACGTTTCCCCGACCACGGCGTGATCGGCGAGGAGTTTCCCGACACCCGCCCCGACGCCGAATTCGTGTGGGTGCTCGACCCGATCGACGGCACCAAATCCTTCATCACCGGCGTCCCGCTCTGGGGCACGCTCATCGCCCTCCTCCATCGCGGGCAGCCCCTGCTCGGCGCGATCCACCAACCTGTGTTGCGCGAACTCATGATCGGCGACGGCACCACCACCACGCTCAACGGCCGCGCCGTGCTCATCCGCCCCTGCGCGACCGTCGAAGCCGCCACTTTTCTGACGAGCGATCCGCACAATCCCGCCAAATATCAAAACGGCGCCGCCTACGCCGCGTTCTCCGCCCGCGCCCGTCTCGTGCGCACATGGGGCGATTGCTACGGGTATCTGCTGCTCGCGAGCGGCAAGGCCGACCTCATGTGCGACCCCATCATGAACCCGTGGGACATCGCCGCCCTCGTGCCCATCGTGAGAGGCGCGGGCGGCGTCATCACCGATTGGCAAGGCGGCGAGCCGATGCGCGGCCAATCCATCGTCGCCGCCAGCCCGGCGCTGCACGCCCAGGCGCTCGCCGCGTTAAACGCCTGAAGCGTTTATCCGCCGGTCTTGGCGTCGGCCCCCTGCGCCTTGGCGAATTCGGCGGCGGCTTTCTGCGTCCGCCCCATCACCTCGCCCATCCACGGGCCCACCGTTTTTTGCATCTGGATGTTGAGCTGCGCCTGCTTCGCCTTCACGGATGCCCCGGCGGGCGTCGCGTAGAAATCCTTCAGCGCCGCCGGCTCCTCGCCATCCTTGGTCCGCCCGCCCGGCCCCATCTTGTCGAGCGCGGCCTGCCCGGCGTCCGAAGCATAAAAATCCGTCTGCGCCTTCAGCTCCTCCTGCGTGTAAACCTCGCCCATCGCCTCGGCCATCTTGGACTCGAATTGCGCCGGATCAAAAATCCCCGCGATCTTCTTTTGAAACTCCGCGAGCTGCTCGGGCGTCGGATTCGCGAGGCCGTTGCGGACAAGCAACTGCTTGAACATGCGATCCATGTTTTTCGCGAAGCCCTTGCTCATGCGCTCATCAAGCTTCATCGCCTTCAACAACGCCGCCGCATCGGCCTGGCTGCCCTTGTGATACACGCCGACCACGCTCTCGCTCAGATGCAGGATTTCTTCGCGACCGTCCTTCGCCAACACCAGCGTGTCATCGGCCGCGCGATACTCCTTCAGTTTCCAGCCGCCGACGGTCTCGCCGACCGTGGCCCATCCCGTCTGTTCGGTTGAGGGAATGAACAGTCCGAACCGTTTGCCCGAGCCATCCGCCAGCACACCGCGCAGTTCGGGCGTTTTTTCGGCGGCGACGACATCATCGGCGCGCACCGGCACCGAGACGGCGCCGAACACCAGCAGGAAATAAATCAATCGAATGGTTTTCATATAAAAAACTGCGGTGAAGACCGAGACTCAGGGAGTGGCCGCCGGTGCGGGAACCGCGGGTGCGGCCGGAGCGGCGGCGGCTTTTTTGGCGGCCTGCTCCTTGGCGAAATCGACGGAGAGCTGCTGGATCTTCGGCATCGCGGCCATCATGCGCGGCATGATGATCTCCATCGTTTTTTGCTGAATCTCGGGCTGCTTGTCTATCATGGCCACGCCCGCAGGCGTCCCGTAAAAATCCGCCAGCCCCTGAAGTTCACTCTTGGTAAAAACCTCGCTGTAGATGCGTGCGAAATCGCCCTTCATCTGGTCCGGGTTCATCGTGGCATACAGCGCGTCCATCACCTTGGCCTGATGAGCGGCGAAATCCGCCTCATCGATGCCTTTGATGTTTCCCATCATCTTCTTCGTCATCGCGGCCATGCTCAGCTTTTGCTGCGCGAGCATCTTGCCGATCATCTCCTCGAATTTCATCTTGTTGAGCACCGCCTCGGCATCGTCGAGCGTGGCCTTCTCCGCAGATACGCCGACCGCGCCCGATGCCAGTTTCAGCACGACGTCACGGCCATCCTTGCTGAGCACGAGAACATCCTCATCCGCACGATAAGCGGAGAGTTTCCAACCGGCAAAATTGCCGCCCACCGCGACCCACGCCGTCTGGCCGTCGCCCGGCACGGCCAACGCAAACCGGCGATCCGCACCGGTGGCCAGCATGCCGCGCAATTCAGGCACCGCCGGCTCCGCCGCACGCAGCGTCGCGGAGCAAAGCAGGCCCGCCAACACAAGGAACCGAAGCAAGGTATTCATAGGGATAAGTGAAACCGACGCATTGCACCGGACCGGCAGACGCGCCGACCGATCACCCCTTCAACGCAGCCGATTCGGCCTGCCGATACAAGTTCTCCCTCGTGCGTCCGCAACAATCTTGCCTTAATGCGCTTGTTTCGGCTTCGCTGGGATACCCTCGCATGAGCTCATTATTTGCCCGCCCCTTTATCGCAAAAGTCATTGTCCTCACCTCCCTTTGCCTGGGGCTTGGGGCTTCGGGCCTGCGTGCGGAGATTCGCACCTTGACCGACAGGCAAGGCCGCAGCCTCAAAGCTGAAGTCGTCTCAGTGGAAGACGACAAGGTCACCATCCGCCGCGAAGACGGCCAGACCTTCACCCTCTCCCTCGCCACCCTGAGCGACGACGACCAGCAATCCCTCAAGGATTGGGCTACCCAACAAGCCGCCAAGCCCAAGACCCTGCCGCCCGGTGCGATCACCGTAACGCTCAGCCGGGCGATTTTCGAAACCAAGAAAAGCACCGTGGACGTCAAGCTGACCACGGGCGAGACCGTGAAAAACGGCCGTTCGTTGACCGAAGATAAATGGGGTTACGCCGTAAACCTGACCAACCGCACCCCGCAGCCTATCGACAACCTCAGGGCGGAATACCGGCTCTTCGCGACCGTCGATGACATCCAGGTAAAGGCGACCGTCAAACAGGGCCTGAAGAAGAAGGAATACGCCTCGCAGATCCCGGCCATCAAGGAATTCAGCCAGGTCGCCTTCCGCACGGAAACGATCTCCGCAATCAAGACCCATTATAACGGCAACATCGTGGCCGCAAAAAGCGGCGAGAGCAGCAGTCGCGAGACGCTCAGCGGCATTTGGATCCGCATCTATCAAGGCGAGGATCTCGTTTACGAAACGGCCATGCCGGACAGCCTGCGCACCACCGAGAAATGGTAAACCTTCGGCCAGACCATCCGCCCATGCGCCCTGCCGCCTCCCCGCGTTTTCTTGCCGGCTTGGTTATTGGCATGGGCCTTTATCTGGGGGCGGGCGCGTTGGACGTTCATGCGGAGATGCGCACGTTGACCGACAAACAGGGGCGCAGCCTCAAGGCCGAAGTCGTGTCCGTGGCGGACGATAAGGTCACCATCCGCCGCGAAGACGGCCAGACCTTCATCCTCTCCCTCGCCAGCCTGAGCGACGACGACCAGCAATTCCTCAAGGATTGGGCCAAAGCCCAGGCGGCTCTCATTCCGGCGGGTGGCGTCGAACTGCAAATCAGCCGGGGGAAATTCGACACCAAGAAAAGTGATGAAGTGGGCATGGTTATATCCCACGAGCAGTGGGGCTACACCGCCACGCTGTTTAACCACACCAACAAACCGCTGACCGGTGCGCGGGTGGATTACATCCTTTTTGTAAAAACCGATTCGGAGCCCGGCAAGGATTCGACCGTCGCACCGCTCAAACAAAAACCCGGCTCCAAAATGATCGATGTCATTGCCGGTCGCGACCGTGTCATCTTCCGGACGGATTCGATCACGTTGCAAAAACAGCAGCTCAAGCCCGGCTATATCTGGAGCAAGACCCGCAACAGCGAACCGATCAAAGACACCCTTTATGGCGTGTGGCTGCGCGTTTACGTCGGCGATCAGTTGGTTGAAGAAATCTGCAATCCCGCAAGCCTCTCGACGACCGAAAAGTGGACCGCCCGATAAGTGGACTTCCCTGGCGACACCGGGGAATGGAAAACCCCGGCGTCCGGCCGGCTCAGCGCTGTTTGGAAACCTTGGGCTTATACTCCGCCGTGATGACGGATGAGAAACCGCCGCGCGCCTTCCAATCGGCGATGATCGTCAGCGAGCGAGGCTTGAGCGCCTTGCCGAGATCGTCGCAGATTTTATTGGTCGCAGCCTCGAAGAAAATCCCCTCGTTGCGATAGGCGTGGAAGTAGAGCTTGAGCGACTTCAGCTCCACGCAGGCCTTGTCGGCCACATAGCGCACGGTGATGGTCGCGAAATCGGGATGCCCCGTCATCGGACACACCGAGGTAAACTCATGGTGCGTGTGCGCGATGATGAAGTCGCGGTGCGGAGCGGGATTGGGAAACGTTTCGATGATTTTCGGGTCGGCCATGGGAAATTGAGGACAGGATTTACAGGATGAAAACAGGATACAGAGAGCCGGTGCCAGCTATCCTGTCCATCCTGTTAATCCTGTCAAAAATCAGGTCGCCGTCTCCGTAAAACGCGCCTCCCGGATCACCGTGATCTTGATCGTGCTCGGGTATTGCAGCTCCGCCTCGATGCGCTGGCGGAGCTCTTTCGCGATCTCGTGCGCCTGATCATCCGTCACCTTCTGCGGGTTGACCACCACGCGCACTTCGCGGCCCGCTTGAATCGCATACGCTTGCTGAACACCCGCGACCGACATCGCGAGTTTTTCCAAGTTATCAAGCCGCTGGATGTAGCCGGTCATCGACTCGGCGCGCGCGCCCGGGCGAACGGCGGAAACCGTGTCGGCGAGAATCACGAGGCCCGCGTAAACCGTCTCGGGCTTCACCTCTTCGTGGTGGGCGGCCACGGCGTTGACCACGATCGGAGTCTCGCCATGACGCTTTATGAAGCTCGCGCCGATGGTCGCATGACTGCCCTCGTAGTCACCCTCGATGCCCTTGCCGATGTCGTGCAGCAGGCCGGCGCGTTTCGCGAGATTCGGATCCAGGCCCGTCTCGCTCGCGATCATCGAGCAGAGGAAGCCCACCTCGATGGAGTGATCGAGCGCGTTCTGCGTGTAGGAAAACCGATACTTCAGGCGGCCGAGCATCTTGATGATCTCGGGATGCAGGCCGTTGATGCCCAGTTTCTGCACGGCGTCCTCGCCGGATTGCTGGACGTTAAGCTCAACGTCTTCCCTGGCCCGCGCGTAGAATTCCTCGATGGACGCCGGGTGAATGCGACCGTCTTTGACGAGGCCTTCGAGCGTGATGCGGGCGATCTCGCGGCGCACCGGATCGAACGACGAGATCAGCACCATCTGCGGCGACTCGTCGATGAGCAGGGTGACGCCCGTGGTGGCCTCGAAGGATTTGATATTGCGCCCTTCGCGGCCGATGATGCGGCCCTTCATCTCCTCGCTGGGGAGCTGCACGATGGTCGCGGTGATGTCGTTGTTGGGCTTCGAGGCGAGGCGCTGCATCGCGGTGATGAGGATGCGTTTGGCCTCGTTGTTCAGATCCTGCTCGGAACGGTCGAGAATCTGATGGCGCATCGAACGCAACTCATCCTGGCACTCCAGCTGCACCTCTTCGCGCAGGGCGCGTTTGATTTCCTCCGCATCCATTTGCGAAACGCCCTCCAACCGCTTGCGGAGCGATTTGGACAACGTGCGGATCGCGTCGCGCGCCTGCGTGATCGCCGAGTTTTCCCGGGCGAGGCGCTCGCTCTTCTGCTCCAGTTGATAATCCAAAAGCGCGAGCGATTCCTCGTGGGAGCGGATCTCGCGCAACTTGACCTCGCTCTCGATGTCGCGGCGGTCGAACTCGCGGTTGATTTCCGCCCGGCGGGCGGCGACCTCCTCGTCGGTTTTTTGCTTCAGCTCCTGCGCGGCGACGGTGGCTTCGCGCTTGGCGACTTCGAGCAATTCACCGGCACGCTCCTCGGCGGCGCTGCGTGTGTGCTTCGTCAGCAACCACACCGCCATGAACCCCGCGCTCGCTCCGATGGCGATGGCCGCCGCCAACGTCCACCCCGTCGGGGCGCCTGCGGCCAGCATCACTGCGAAAATCTCGGAATCAGCTAAATTCAAGAGAACCGGACGATGCCCCCCACCGCCCAAAACTCAACTCCGCAATAACGCCGGCCGCGCAGGCGCCCCCCCCGCTCATCGCGACGCAGTGGCGCGACGACTCAATCCACCGCGCTCGCCGCAATCAAAGCCACGCCGACCAGGCGCTCGCTACAAGTTCGCCTGGTCGCAATCCCTCGACGGCGAATGGCCGTTCCGCGAGGAAGCGCCTTTCACACCCTGACGACAAGCTGACCAAAGCAGAGCGACCACACGATTTCATAAAATAAGCCCAAGATCGCATGCCCCAGGGCATCCCTGTCTTGGCCATCTTGTGAAATCTTGTGGTTAAAAATTCCGACCCACGCACGCGAAGGTTGCGCCCGCCCGCGCATCACGTTTCTTCGAACCGTGCCCGCCAGCTTCCGCACTCCCCTCGAACTCCTCAGCGTCTTCAAAACGACGACCGGGGAACGCTTCGACTGGATCACGCCTATCGTCCTGATCGCCCTCAGCAGCATCGGCGTGGCGTTCATCTATAGTGCGCAGCTCGCCACACCCCAAAACGACTGGATCAAGCAACTCATCTGGCTGGGCGTCGGCGCCGGCCTCTACTTCGTCGTCTCCCAGATCAACTACCGCTTCTGGCTGAGCTTTTCCCACTGGTTCTACTTCGGCTGCATCGTCGCGCTGGTCCTCGTCATCACGCCCGGCGTCGGCACCCACCGTTTCGGGGCGCAACGCTGGCTCGACCTCGGTTTTTTCGCCCTCCAACCCTCCGAACCGGTCAAAGCCGCCGTCCTTCTCGTCACCGCCGGCATCCTCGTGCGCTCCAAAGTCGGCACCATCGCGCAGTCCCTCGGCACACTCTGGAAATTGGCGCTTGCGGCAGGTGTTCCCATCTTCCTTATCCTGCTGCAACCCGATCTGAAATCGGCGATTGTGCTGCCTCCCGTGGTGTTCTCCATGCTCTACGTCTCCAACCTCTCGACCCGCTTTTTTGCGGTGGCGTTGGGCGCGTTCCTCCTCCTCGTGAGCGTCATCGCCTGGGATTGCTACAACTACACCAAGTTCATGGATGGTAACCACTACTCCTACATGAACGACAAGGGGAAGTTCGAGCCGCACGGCATCCTCCCGCTGCACGATTACCAGCGCAACCGCATCATCTCTTTCGTTGACCCGCAGAAATACGACCCGGCCGACATCGGCTGGAACCAGATCCAGTCCACCATTTCCGTCGGCTCCGGCGGACTCGAGGGCAAGGGCTGGACGAAGGGCACGCAGGCCCAGCTCGGCTACCTGCCACGCGCCGTCGCGCACAACGATTTTATTTTCTCGGTCATCGCCGAGGAAAAAGGTTTTTTGGGAAGTCTTACGGTTTTGGGGTTGTTTGGCCTATTGATGTTTAACGGCATACGCATCGCCGGGCTCGCCCGGGATCGCTTCGGCACCTTGATCGCCATCGGCGTCACGGTGCTGTTCGCGGTGCATGTGTTCGTGAACATCGCCATGACCATCGGCCTCGTGCCCATCACGGGCATACCGCTTCCCTTTATCAGCTACGGTGGCTCCTTTGTGCTTAGTTGCTGCTTGCTGCAAGGACTGGTTCAAAGCGTCTATCGCTTCCGCAAGGACTTCACATGAAACTGAAGCCTGGATTCGATATCGACCGCTCTGCCGGAATTTCCTGCGCCGCGACCAAAGACCAAGGGTGCCCCGTCTTCAACCACGACCACACCCACCATGAGCGATTCATCCCCCACGCCCTCCTCCGGCGGCCATCCCCCCGATGCCAGCCACTATGACGAGGAACTCACCAATCCCCCGCCCGCCGTCGAACACGAACCCGTTGACCGCGACGAACTGAAAACCGACGCCCAGGCGCGCTCCAAAGACCGCCCCCTCCTCGAAAAAATCCTCGCTGTTTTCAAGAAGGAGAAGACCTCCTTCCGCGAACTCATCATCAATTCCGAGCCGCTCGAAAAACGCGTCGCCCTCCTCATCGACGGCGTCCTCGACAAATTCGAGATCGAACGCGACTCCGACAGCCGCATGGTCGGCGGCATCTTCAAGGGCAAGATCAAGAACCTCGATCCCGGCCTCAAAGCCGCCTTCGTGGACATCGGCTACTCGAAAAACGCCTTCCTCCACTACTGGGACATGCTCCCCGCCGCCGCCGATTCGTCGGTCGAAGTCGTCCGCGTTAACAAAAAGAAAAACGCCCCGCCCCGCCCCGCCGAACCCACGGTAAAAGACATCCCCCAGATGTATCCGCCCGGCAGCGAGATCGTCATCCAGGTCACGAAAGGCCCCATCGGCACCAAAGGCCCCCGCACCACGACCAACCTCGCCCTCCCCGGCCGTTACCTCGTGCTCATGCCGTTCTCCGACCAATGCGGCATCTCCCGCAAGATCGAAGACCCCAAGGAGCGCCTGCGCCTCAAGCAAATCCTCCAGGACCTCACCATCCCCGAAGGCATGGGCGTGATCGTCCGCACCGCCGGCGAAGGCAAAAAGACCCGCTACTTCGTGCGCGACCTCCACATCATGCTCAAGAAGTGGGAGGAGATTCAGCACAAGATGCAGACCGAGCGCGCCCCCGCCTGCCTCTACCAGGAGCCCAACCTCGTCGAACGCACCGTCCGCGATTTCCTCACCGAGGAAGTGGACCGCGTCCTCATCGACAACGAAGAAGACCACAAGCGCACCCAGGACCTCGTTGCCCAGATCAGCAAACGCTCCCGCAACAAGATCGCCCTCTACAAGGACAACATTCCGATCTTCGAACGCTTCAACATCGAGCGCCAGATCGAGCAGACCGGCCAGCGCAAGGTCCAGCTCCCCTCCGGCGGCGAGATCATCATCGACGAGACCGAGGCCCTCATCGCCATCGACGTCAACACCGGCTCCCACAAGAACCGTGGCGGCGAAGAGAAAAACGTCATCTACGCCGTCAACTTGGAAGCCGCCGTCGAGGCCGCTCGTCAGATCCGCCTCCGCAACCTCGGCGGCCTCATCATCATCGATTTCATCGACATGAAAGAGCGCCGCCACCGCAACGGCGTTTACGACAAGCTCGTCGAGGCGATGGCCGAGGATAAGGCCAAGAACCACATCCTCCCCATCAGCCAGCTCGGCATCCTCCAGATGACGCGCCAGCGCCAACAAGAGTCACTCTCGTCCAACCTCTACACCGACTGCCCGTATTGCCGTGGTCGCGGCATCGTGAAGTCGGCGACGACCATGTCGGTCGAGTTGCAGCGCAAGTTGAGCGCCATCGTCCGTCGCCTCACCGGCCGCAACGACGGCAAGGAATACAACCTCCGCGTGCTCGTCCACCCGAGCATCCTGGAACGTCTGCGGAGCGAAGATGCGAACCTGCTTGTGCGCATGGAAAAGCTGTTCGGCGTGAAGCTGGCCTTCCGCGCCGACCCGGCCTACCACGTCGAAAAC
>JAHFTG010000114.1 GCA_023269455.1 Opitutaceae bacterium
GCTTTCGCGCTCGCGTCGATCCTCTCATCCATCGCCGTCGTCACCA
Organism: Opitutaceae bacterium; assembly: GCA_023269455.1. Lineage (GTDB taxonomy): Bacteria > Verrucomicrobiota > Verrucomicrobiia > Opitutales > Opitutaceae > Rariglobus. Next base: position 47 of record JAHFTG010000114.1, read on the forward strand.
TGCTTGTGAAAATCTGGGTCGAGCGCCGTGAAATCCCCAGTTCTGATAAGGCGAGGAGTTGATCCTGCACATAACTCGCCAACACTTCAGCAATGTCTTATCCGAAAGCCTACGCCGACTACCTGCAAACGCTGCCGTTTCTTGGACGGGTGGAGTCTTCGCATCACACGGTCGTCGCGGGTAGCTGCGAGGAGATCATCGTCACCTACGAAGTGGGCGCGGCGGCGTTGGCGGACGGTGAGTGGCTCAAGCTGGTTTTTAAATTTTACTCGGACTGGGCGCTTTTTCAGACGACTGATCCAAAGGCGGCGAATTATCTGACGGCCACCTATGTGCCGCGCCCGCCGTTTCACGGAGAGCAGTCCGCGACCGTGCGCTCGCTCAAGGTGCGCTTCGACCAGAAAGGCCACGAGCGGCCTTTTCAGAAGGCGGTCATTATTGACGTGATCGACGGTTACTTGAAACCCGGCGACCGCATCGAAATCCGGCTCGGGGATCGTCGCGGCGGCGGGCCGGGCACACGGGTGCAGACGTTTGTGGAGAAGGCGTTTCAGTTTCGTGCGTTCGTCGATACGACGGGCGCCTCGAAGTTTGCGGCGGTGCCGGGCGATGTGGTGCTGGCGATCGTCGCGGGTCCGGCGGCGCGCGCGGTGCTCATCACGCCGCGGCTCGTGCGTCCGGGGGTGCCGGTGCCGGTCACGCTGCGCTGCGATGATGCGTGGGGAAATCTCGCCGATGCGACCGGCGCGGCCTCGGAGTTGATGGTGCATCGTGATTCGCAGTTGGTGGCCACGGTGCCGTTGGCGTGGGGCGCGGGTGGCGGAGCTTGGGCGCGGGCGGTGCTCACATTGAGCGAGCTGGGCGATTATCTTTTGGCGGCGGGCACAGCGACGACGCTTGTGACGGTGGACGCGGCGGCTCCGGTGGCGCGCGCGTATTTCGCGGACTTGCATATCCACTCCGACGACACGGTGGGCATCAATGATACGCGCTACAATCTGACCTTCGCACGCGATGCGGCCGGGCTCGATGTCGCGGGCTACACGGCCAATGATTTCAACGTGCGCGCCGACCGCTGGGCGGCGGCGGTGGCGGTTTGCAGGGAGTTGCACGCACCGGGAGCGTTCCTGTGTTTCCCGGGCACGGAGTGGTGCGGGGCAAGCGCGGTGGGCGGTGATCGCAACGTGGTTTTCCTAGGAGAAGAGGTGAGGTTTCCTGTGGATCAGACGGGGCGGAGCATGCGCGTGTTTGACTGGAACGAGGACACGCCGAAGGGGCGCGCGCAGCAGGGCGATCTTTGGACGGCAGAGGCGTTGCACGGCGCTTACCGGGACATGGCCGAGGGCGACAACGTGTTGCTCATCCCGCACGTGGGCGGACGGCGGGCGAATTTTGACTGGTATGACGGCGCGCTGGAACGGCTCGTCGAGATCGCTTCGTCGTGGGGGCATTTTGATTGGTTTTACCGCGAGGCGTTGGCGCGCGGGCATCAGGTCGGCGCATCGGCGGCGGGCGATGAACATCGCGGCCGGTCGGGTGGCGGTGCGCCGGGAGTGGGCTCGTTTGGCACGGCGGGCGGCCTCACGGGAATTCTCGCGGATGAGCTGTCGGCCAGGGCCATCGCGACGGCGTTGCGCGCGCGGCATACGTGGGCGACGACGGGCGGGCGGGCGGTGGCGTTGCTCAGCGCAGGTGGCGGAGCGTTTAAGCAAGGCGATGCTTTTGAGCAAAGCGGGCCGTTGGAGGTGCGTTATGACGTGCTGGGTGCGGCGGGCTGGGAGCGCATCGAGCTGCGCGACGAAGAAGGCACCGTGTTGCACGCGCGCGATCTCGACGCCGAGGCGGGTCTGGCGACCAATCGCTTTCGGGTGCGCTGGGGCGGGGCACGCATCAAAGACCGTTACCGTTGGGCCGAGTGGCGCGGCGGCATCATGATCACGGGCAGCAGGGTAAGATCCTTTGTCGTGCGCGGCTGCGAGCACCCGGAGGAAACCGTAATCCAAACATCGCCCGGCGTGTTCGAGGTGCGCACGGATACCTATGGCGATGCCGATCATGTCGAGTTCGAGGTGGATGATCTGGCCTCCGCGCGCATCGACCTACACCTGGAAATCGACGCCTACAACAAGACCGGCCCTGCGCTGGACCGGAATCGCGACCCTGTCACGCCTGGCACCGCGCAAGTGGTCAAAGGCGCGGATCTGCTGGCCAACGACGATGTGCGTTGGGAATTGGGCGGCGCGGAATTGTTTGTCGCGGTGGAGCGAGTGACGGAGCAAATCCTGCCGATGCGGGTCCAAGGCACTTACGTCATCGCGCCCAAGGCGGGGCTGCACGGTCATCGCGCCGTGTATCTTTTCGCCCGTGAGCGTGACGATCACAAAGTCTGGACCAGCCCGCTCTTCGTTACGTTCAAGCCCTGACGTCATTCTCTTTTTATCATGATCACACCCTCCACGCTTTCCCGTCGCATCGCTGTCGTCGGCGGCGGGCTTAGCGGCACTCTTGTCACGGTGCATTTGCTCCGTTCGGCGCCCGCCGGGACGGAAATCATTCTGGTGGAGCGGACGCCGCCGGTGGGACGAGGCGTGGCCTACGGCACCGAGTGCGCGGGGCATCTGCTGAACGTGCCGGCGGCGCGCATGAGCGCGTTTGCCGACCGGCCCGACCACTTTGTCGAATGGGTGAAAGAGCGGACGGGGCGGGTGGGTTATCCCGAGCAGGTTTCGCCGGGGGATTTTTTGCCGCGGCAACTTTACGGCGATTACATCGCGGCTGTTTTTACGGAGGCTCGTGCCCAGGCTTCGGACAAAATCAAGTTTCTCAACGTCACGGGCGAGGTGGTGGACATCGAGGAGCGGGCCGGGAGCGCCGCCCGCCTCATTCTCGCCGATGGGCGCACGTTCGATGCGGAACGGGTGGTGCTCGCGCTGGGGAATCTGCCGGGCGAATACCCGATCAAGCGTCCGCTGCCGTTTTATCATGGCCGCCGCTACGTGCATACGCCGTGGCAGCCCGAGGTGCTCGAAGGCATCGGCAAGGATCAGGATGTGCTCGTGGTCGGCGCGGGGCTTACCGCGACCGACATCATCGTGCAACTCGACCAGCTCGGGCATCGCGGGACGGTGCATGCGCTTTCGCGGCGCGGCTTGCGTTCGCGCCCGCATCGCACGGGGCTTGCGCAGCCGCAGCCGTTTCTGAAAAGCGACGCATTGCCAACGACCGTGAGGGCGTTGGTTCATCTCGTGCGCGTCCAGGTGCGCGCGGGAGGCGAGTGGCGTGCGGTGGTGGATTCCCTTCGGCCGTTTTCGCATGCGCTGTGGAAGGGGTTTTCGTGGGAGGAGCGGGCGCGGTTCCTGCGCCATGTGCGGCCGTTTTGGGAGGTGCATCGTCATCGGATCGCGCCGCAGATCTCGGAGACGTTGGACCGGCTTACGTCGGCGGGACGCGTTAAATTTTACGCGGGCCGCCTGCAAACGCTGCGGGAGACGCCGACCGGCGCCGAGGCGGTTTTCCGTCGGCGGGGGACGGAGACGCTGGTGGAGCTGAGCGTCGCCAAGGTCATCAATTGCACGGGGCCGCGCACCGATTACTCGAAGTATCAGCATCCCCTTTTCATCAACATGCTGGCGCGCGGTCTGATCGATCACGATCCGCTGGCGCTGGGGCTCAACGCGCTGCCTTCGGGCGAAGTTTACCGTTACCGCGCGGGCTTGAGCGGATGGCTTTTTGCGATCGGTGCGCCGTTGAAGGGCGTGTTGTGGGAGTCCACGGCGGCGCCAGAGATCCGCGTGCAGGCGCGGGAGCTGGCGGAAAGACTTTTATCATGAGCACGAATCCTCGTTTTCAAAAACTTGCGGCGGAGGCCAAGGGCCGTATCCGTGAAATCACGGTCGATGAGCTGACGTCGTTGGCGGCGTCTGCGGCGACCAAGCCTATCTTGATCGACGTGCGCGAGGCCGAAGAGTTTGCCGTCGGGCATGCGGCGGGCGCGTTGCGTTTGAGCCGAGGCACGCTGGAAGGAAAAATCGAGGCGATGGTGCCCGATGCGGGCACCCCCGTGGTCTTGTATTGCGCCAGTGGGAATCGCTCGGCCTTCGCGGCCGAGAGCCTGCAAAAAATGGGCTACACCAACGTGGCGTCGCTGATAGGCGGCTTCGGTGCGTGGGCCAAGGCGGGGCACCCGGTGGAGACCTAAGGGAGCCGGGGGACGCCAGGTCAGCTCGGTTTGCGTTCGCTGGAGTTATACCAGCGGTAAAAGCTGGAGAAGAAGGCGATGAAGGTGATCCCCATGCTGCCGACTTTCATGATGACGGCGCCGAACAACTGGTCATCGTTCGGCGAGAAATTGGGGAAGAGACGCGGGGCGAATTCGTAGGTGGGATAGAGGACGTCGTCCGAGAACGCGATGTAGGCGAATACCGGGGTCATGCCGATCACGACGGCGACGAGGTAGAGCATCTGTCCAGCCGGGCGAATGGGCGGGAACTCCGTGGACGGGCTGAGCAGAGGCCACCAATAAAAAAGCGCCGCGCCGAAAAACATGATGTGTTCCAGGATATGAACGCCGCGGTTTTGAAGGGCCCAATCGTAGAGCGCGGGCACGTGCCAGATGGAGTAGGTGAGGATGTAGGCGAGTCCGCATACGACGGGGCGGGTGAGGAAGCCGAGGAGGTGTCGCAGCGAGGGCTGAGCCGTGATGGGACGCACAAGCCAGTCCGGCAGACCGAGTAAAAACAGCACAGCAGCCGGGTAAATGAGCAGCGCGTGTTGCACCATGTGGGCGCTGAGGAGAAATCGTTCGCCGGCCTGGTCGAGCGGCGAGCCCACCGCCAGGTAGAAGATCACCAGCGCGCTGTAAAACTTGAGAGCTTTGTTGAGCGAGTAAGCGGCGCCGGGGGCGACTTTTTCGCGGAGGGGGCCGGTCAAGATTGCATAGAGCCACGCGATGAGGATGAGGCCGCCGATGAGGTGCGGTTCGTTATGCCAGTGGCGCCAGTCGATCATGGAGAAATGCTTTTTCCGCGGGATGCGCGGAGGGAAGCGAGTGAGTCAATCGGCCCCGGGTTTCGTTCCGCGCCAATCAGGGTCGATTTGCGGAATCGATGGCGGGTGGGCGTCAGACGACGCCGGAGGTGCGCACGATGGGGACGGAGGTAAGGTCTTTCGACGTGAGCGGCACGCTGTCGTGGTCGTTGAAGAGCACGAGGAGGGCGGCGGCGGTGCCTCCGGCCAGAATCAGGCCGATCAGGAACAGAACGGTGCAGAAGAGTTTGTCCCACTTCAGGTGCATGAAGAGCCAGACGCCGAGGACGAACTTGACGGTGAGGAGTGTCATCAGGCCCGTGATGATGAGCCATTTTGGAAGGGGCAGGTAAACCAGCAGCACTTCCGCGCCGGTGATGATGGCGAGGACCATGGCCATCTGCACGAGCAGGTGGAACTTGCTTTCCTGGGGGGCGTCGTGGCCGGCGGCGGCGAGGGCGGGAGAGGGTGCGCTCATGGGAGGGATCAGAGGAATTCGAGCAGGTAAACGACGGTGAAGATCACGATCCACACGATGTCGATGAAATGCCAGTAGAGGCCGAGCGACTCGATATCGATGGCGTTGGCCTGGCCGAAATCGACGGCTTTGTGCGTGCGGCCCAACCAGGTGAGGATGCCGAAACCGACGAGCGCGATGGCGATGGGGACGATGTTGTGCTGAGCGGCGTGGGCGAGCGCACCAGCGGTAAAGCCGTGTTCTTCGACGGTGTGGGCCGTGCTCACCAGGGTGATGATGCAGGTCACGGCCACGGCGGCGAAGACGACCAGGTGCCCGAGCGAACGGAGCACCCAGGGGCGCTCGTCGGCGGGCTTGAAGGTGCGGATATACATGAGCGTGAGCCAGAGGACGCCGATGGCGACGTGGCAGCCGTGCGTGCCGGTCAAGGTGTAGAACGTCGTGCCGAACATGCTGCTGGAGAGCGTGAGGCCCTCGTGCAGGAAGTTGCCGTATTCGAACACCTGGCAGGAAAGGAACATGAGGCCGAAGACGATCGTGCCGAGGAGCAGTTGTCGGACGCTCTTGACGCGGCCTTTCTGGCTGGCGTTGACGGCGAGGGCGACGAACAGCGAGGAGACGAGGAGGACGAAGGTCGCGAAGAGTGTGAGGTCGATCGAGAAAAGCTTCTTGATGTCGGGGCCGTTGGGCGTCGGGTGAAGGCGATAGACCAGATGCGTCGAGATGAGCGTGCCGAAGAACATGCAGTCCGACGCAAGGAAGGCCCACATGAAGAGCTTCTTGTTGGGAATGCCCGTCGTCGTGGTGTGGTCGGTGTGATGGTCGATGGCGCCGGTGGCCGAGTGAGTGCTCATGCGGAGAGGTTGAGAGCTGAGAGTTGAAAGTTGAGAGACCGGGCCGGCTTAGTGTTTGTCGTGGCCGTGGCTGTCGTCGCTATCGAGGTGGACGTGGTAGCCGCCGGGACCTTCGGCAGCCCAGAAGTAGACGCCGAGGACCATGATCGCGCCGCCGGCAATCGCTCCGGCGAACATGTGATTGACGAAGAAGCAGGCGCCGATGAGCAGACCCGTCGCTGCGAAGATCGGGAACCAGGACTGGCTGGGCATGTGGATGCCGCCGTGGGAAGCCTCGGTCTTGGCGCTTTGGGCGTGTTCCTTGGCGATCTCTTCCTTGTGGTTTTTCTCATACCAGAAGGCGTCGCGG
>JAHFTG010000115.1:0-6197 GCA_023269455.1 Opitutaceae bacterium
AGGCTCGCGTCCTCGCCCTCAGCCGCAAAACCGACGAAGCCGAAAAAATCCTCCTCTCCATCGGTCGCGACATGCCCGCCGACCAGATGAGCGCCGCCCTCCTCGCCGTCGCCGGTGAGGCCCTCTACAAAGCGGGCGATGCCGGACAAGCCGAACCCTTCTTCAACGCCCTCCTCGACCGTTTCCCCTCCTCCGAATACCGCGACTACGCCTACGTCGGCCTCGGCAACCTCGCGCTCGATCGCGACGAACCCTCGCTTGCCATCAAGCTCTTCACCAACGCCATCTCCAAAGCCGGCGCCGTCCATCGCCAGCGCGAAGCCACCGTCGGCCAGGCCCGCTGCGAACTCGCCCTCGGCCACCTCGACAAAGCCACCCAACTCTTCGAGATGATCGCCTCCGCCAAGGAATGGCGCGGCGAAGCCACCGCCCTGAGCCTCTATTACCTCGGTGAGATCGCCGTCCGCCAAGGCGACCTCAACAAAGGCATCGTTTTCTACCAGCGCGTTTTCGTCAGCCAGATCCGCTACCCCGAGTGGGTTGCCAAATCCTACATCGCAAGCGGCAAAGCCTTCGAAACCCTCGGCAAGATGCCGGAAGCAGCCGCCACCTACCGCGAGATGCTCCGCAACGAAAAACTCAAGGAGCGCCCCGAGCTCGCGACCGCCCGCGAACGCCTCAAAGCCATCGACCCCGCCTCCTCATGAGCCGCCTCCCCCTCGTCCTCACCCTCGCGCTGTTCCAAGCCGTGCTCGCCGGCACCGCCCGCAGCCAGACCTTTTATTTTGCGGATGGCCGCAAAGCCTCCCTGCCCGAAGCCAGGATTCAGGGCGCAAGCATCGTCGTGCCCCTCAAGCTCTCGGGCACCGAAGACGGCTCCGCCGAACAAACCATCCCGATCTCCCAAATCCTCCGCATGGACTGGCCCGTGCCGCCCGCCATCGCCAAGGCCGAAACCGATTTGAAGGCCGGCGAACCCGCCGCCGCCCTTAAAAAAATCGACGAAATTCTCGCCGCTCAGGATTCCTTCCGCAACACCCCCGGCTCTTGGTGGACCAAAGGAGCCGTCGTCAAGGCCGTCGCCCTCGCCCGTCTCGGCAAAAGCGTCGAGGCCGACGCCCTCCTCGACCGCATGCGCCGCGCCAAGGCCTCCGCCGACGATATTTCCCGCGTGGAAATCGCCACCATCGAACAACTGATCGCCTCCGGGAAAACCGATCTCGCCAACTCCCGCCTCGCCGCCATCCAAGGCTCCGCGACCAATGACTCCAGCCTCGCCGCCATCACGCTCATCCAGGCCCATATCCTGGAGCGTTCCGGCAAGGCCGAACAAGCCCTCCTCACCTATCTGCGCATCCCCGTATTTTACCCGGATGAAGACGAACAGATGCCCGCCGCCCTCCTGGGCGCCATCCGCGCCTACAAAAAGCTTGGCGACGATCTCCACGCCGCCACCACCCTCCAGACGCTGACCACCCGCTACCCCGATTCCCCCGAAGCCGCCCAAGCCGCCAAACTTTAACCCGCCCCCCTTTCCGTCCCCTTTTCCTTTTAAATCATCCTCATGAAATCACTGCCCGCCTCCCTTCCCGCACCGTCCCTTAAAACGCGCGCCGTCGTGACCGCGCTTTGCACCGGCCTCGTGCTATTGGTCCTCGCCCACCCCGCCCTCGCGCAGGACGCCTCCACCGCCGGCACCCCGCTCGTCATGGAAAAAACCCTCTTCCAACGCCTCATGGCGGCCGGTCCCTTCTTCATGGGCACCCTGTTCATGGCCTCCGTCTTCATGGTCTGGCTCGTCATCGACGGCATCACCCGCACCGCCCGCGCCAAGCTCGCGCCCCCCGCAGTCATCGCCAGCCTCCGTCAAAACCTCATCGACGGCGACTACGAAACCGCCACCCAGCTCGTGACCGCCCAAGACTCCGTCTTCGCCAACATCGCCACCGCCGCCTTCAGCAAAATCGGCCTCGGCAAAGACGCCACCGACGACGCCATCTTCGAGGAAACCGAACGCGCCCGCTCGATCTTCAACTCCCGCATCAGCTACCTCTCCGTCATCGGCGTCATCACCCCCATGATCGGCCTCACCGGCACCGTCTTCGGCATGATCCACGCCTTCGACACCCTCGGCTCCTCCGGCGTCGGTGACCCCACAAAACTCTCCGCCGCCATCGGCGAAGTGCTCGTCTGCACCGGCGGCGGCCTCGTCGTCGCCATCCCCGCCTTCGCCTTCTACTACGTGATGCGCAACCGCATCTCCGCCGGCTTCCGCCACATCCAGACCGAGATCAACGCCGTGTTCCACCACCTGCCCTACGACCACCTCCAGGGCATCCGCCTCGAAGCCGACGCCTTTGTTCCCTCGCTGCCCCGCGCCTCGGCCCCCGCCGAAGGCACCGCCGAGGCCTAACCCTCAACCCGCACCCCCACCATGGCCGGAGGAGGCACAGGAGACGGCGAAGAGCCGGAATTCCAAATCGCACCGATGATCGATGTGCTGCTCGTGCTGCTCATCTTCTTCATGAGCTCCATCACGAAGCAGGTCGCCCGCGTCGATAAAACCATCCTGCTCCCCGTCGCCAAAAACGCCTCCAAAAGCGACAACGCCCGGGATCAGTCCATCATCAACGTCCGCTGGGACGCCGCCAAAAAACACGCCACCTTCGTATTCGAAGACAAGGCCTTTGACCGGCTTGACCCCGTTGTTCCCGTCCTCGCCCAATCCGCGAAGAACAACCCCAAGTATCGCCTCGTCATCCGCGGCGACCGCCTCGTGCCCGCCGAACAGATCTCCCTCGCCATGTCCGCCGCCGCTTCCGCCGGCATCGCCGACATCACCTTCGCCGCCTCCCCCCGCTAACCCGTCATGAGCCGCCACCGCCACCGGAGACAACCCGAAGCCGTTCCCGACCTGGGCTTCCAAATCGCGCCCATGATCGACGTCGTCTTCGTCGTGCTCGTGTTCTTCATGTCCCTCACCGCCGCGATCAAGGTCGAGGCCGAGCTCAACACCAAGCTCCCCGGCAACGCCACCACCTCCGCCTCTGTCGATTTCCCCGACGAACAGACCATCACCATCGACGCCGGCGGCCAGGTCCTCCTCAACGACGCCCCGCTCGACGCGCCCAACGATGCCGACATGCCCACGCTCACCGACACGTTGAAACGCCTCAAACAAAACTCCGACAACGCCAAGACCAAGCTCCTCATCACCATCTCCAGCGACCCGAAGGCCCCCTACTTCCGCACCATCGACGTGCTCAACGCCCTCGCCGCCGCCGAAGTGGACAACGTCACCTTCACCGTTGACGACGGCTTCTGATTCCCGCGCCCCATGAGTGATTTCAAAAACAAGTTCGTCCGCTACATCAAGCGCATGGGCGCGGGCTCGATGCTCATCAGCATCATCGTCCACATGCTCATCATCAGCGGAGCCACCGTATGGGTCGTCAGTTCGGTGCACCCCCAGCGCAAGGCCCTCTTCAAAGGCGGCGACGGCGGTGCCGCCGAAGTCCGTCACCCCGTCAAGATGTCGAATACCCAGCCCCACCTCGACACCCTCAACAAACGCCTCTCCGTCGATTCGCCCAATTCCGACATCGCCCTTCCCGACCTCCCCACCACTCCCGATTCCGCCCTCAGCAGCCCCTCCCTCAACTCCAACAACCTCGGCGCCGGCGCCGCCGGTGGTCTGAAAGGCCCGCTCATGCCCATCTTCGGCTTCACGGAAGCCCAGGCCGGCGGCACCCTCGTCGGCAATTTTTACGACTTCAAGCAACTCCGCGGCCCCCGTCCCAATCCCGCTTACAAAGGCGCCATCGACAAGGATTTCGACCCGGAGAGCGGCAACTTCGACACCCAGGTGATGCTCGCCTTCGTCAACGCCAACTGGGCGCGCAACAACATCTCCAAATACTATCAGGCCCCCGCCCCGCTCTACGCCACGCAGATTTTCATTCCCAACATGCAGGCCAGCGAAGCCCCCAAAGCCTACCGCGTGGAAAAAGAAGTTAAGTCCAAAGCGTGGATGGCCCTTTATCGCGGCAGAGTTTCCCCGCCCAAAGATGGCACCTATCGCTTCGTCGGCGGAGCCGATGACATCATTCTGGTGAAACTCGAAGGCCGCCTCGTGCTCGATGGCAGCTTGGGCAACATCACCAAATTCAAAACCGACCGGCCTTCAAAACCCTTTTACGCGGGCGTGGACGGGACGGCGATCAGCAAGATGATCGTAGGCAAAAGCATGCAGTTGAAAGCCGGCCAGTTCTACGACATCAACATAGCCATCTCAGAAGCTCCCGGCGGCATCTTCAGCGCGTTCCTTCTCTTCGAGGAAGAAGGCGCCACCTACGAAAAACGAGCCAACGGCGAACCCATTCTCCCCATTTTTCGTGTGGCCGACAGCAAGCTCCAGTTTGAAGGCAACTACCCGAAGTTCATGCAGAACGGCCCTCTCTGGCGCGCCCTGCCCGCCCCCAAGGACTAAAACCTCCCTCACGGTTTTGTCGCGGGAACTGGAGCCGGCGGGAGCAATCCCTTCAACTCGTCCTCCCAGCGCATCGCCTGATGCGCCTCATTCGCCGACCGCGCCGCCGCCGCCGCCAACGGTAACCACGCGATCCGCACCTCGCTGGAAAGATCGCGCACCGTCATCACCCGCCGCCAGATATCCAGGGCACGATCAAGCTTGCCGTCGTTCGCCAGCCGTTGCGCGACCATCACCGCCAGCGGAGCCTCCGCAAAACCAAACCCCCGGCGCGACGAAATCACCGCCAACGCCAAACGCGCCCCGTCGATATCACCCGCCGCCGTCTGCAAATCCGCCGTTGCCAGCGCCACCGCCACGCTAGGCAGCGTTTTCTGCGCCTCCAGCCCCGCCCAGATCGCCTCGTTGCGATGTCCCGCCAGATCGAGCTGACGCATCCGTCGCAGCACCACATAAGGCCGCAGCTCCGGCGCGATCTTGTCCCGCCCCGCCCACTGGTCCTCAAACGAAACCTTGAACGGCCGGTAAAGCGGATCGCCGATCACGATGCCCTGCCAGCTATAAACCGGGATCGCATACGCCGCCGCATCCCCCAGCGAGTCCCCCCGCGCCAACGCCTTCACGATGAGCTGCGGCTCGTGCGTAAACTCCAGATACGGCTCCGTCACGTTGCCAAACGTCGCCGTCACCCCGCGATGCACCAGCGGCCCCACCCAGTCGTGCAGCGGCGACTGCACCGTGTCCGCCGAATAACTGTGGATATGCAACGCCACCGCCCCCGGTGGAAACCGGAACCCCGGCTGCACGAACGGCCCGTTCGCCTCCCCCGTATACCACCCAAAATAAAGCGCCGGCGCGTCAAACCTCGCCCACCCCGGAAACGTCCCGCCGCCCCGGTCCACATCGCCGTCGAAACCCAGCGCCGCCAGTTGTTTTTCCGTGTCCTCCAGCCAGCGGTCACCCTGCGCATGCGGCCCGCCGATATCCACATAGCTGCGCCCGATCAGGCCCGTTTTCTCCGCCTCCAACGCCCGGTCCACCAGCCCGCGCGCGTCCTCATACGTCGGCCCGTCCAACCGGCTCACCTTCACGACCTGGCCCAAATCGAGATCCGAAGGCCGGTCGTTGTTAAAAAGCGGATTCGGCACAAACCCCACCGTCGGCGTCCCGCTCTGCGCCAGCAAAGCCAGCTCCGCGTCAACCGCCGCCGTGTGCGTGCGGAACGCCGGATTCGCCGCCAGCCCGGTCGTCCCCGTCGGCATGTCCGCCTCGCCCGTCACCTTCAGCGGCACGCCGCGGCACACCACCAGATAGGAGATTTTGTGGCCCGACATCGCATAACGCCTCCGGCCCAGCGCATCCGTCGCCTCCATCCCGATCCCATCGATCCAGCCGCGCTTCACCAGCTCGTCCTGCAACGGCTGGAACAACGTCGGCACGAACTCGTGCCAGCCCACCGACTCCGCCAGTGACAGCTTCAGCGTGATGATATTGGCCGCCGGCACCCCGCGCCGATCCGCGTAATACTGCGCCAGCTTCACCGAATCGGGATCGTCGCTGTTCGCCAGCACGATCACCCGCGCCGCCTCGTCATCGGCCGCGCAAAGCCGCACCGCCACCAACAGTAAAAATAAAATTCCCGTCATGAAACGGCGCATCGGCGAAATGATTGCGGCATTCGGGACGCCATTTCGAGACTGATTAGTTT
>JAHFTG010000115.1:6207-6749 GCA_023269455.1 Opitutaceae bacterium
CCCCCGCCACCGCAAGCCAGTCTCCTCCCCATGAACCTTCGCCGCATCGCCCTCCTCGCCGCGTTGCTTGCGGTCGCCGCCCTCGACTGCCGCGCCTGGGATTACAACGGCCACCGCATCGTCAACCAGCTCGCCCTCGCCGGCCTCCCGGCGGATTTCCCCTCCTTCGTCAAAACCCCCGAAGCCGCCGCTCGCATCGCCTTCCTCGCCGGCGAGCCCGACCGCTGGCGTAACATCAGCGACCTCACGCTCCGTCACGAAAACGGCCCCGACCACTACCTCGACATGGAGGACCTCGACGACGCCGGCATCCCGTTGGATAAGCTGAGCGAATTCCGCTACGTCTTCGCCGCCCAGCTCGCCGCCGCCCGCGCCGCCCACCCCGAAAAATTCGCAGTCATCAACCCCGATAAAAACAAAGACCACGTCCGCGAGCTCATCGGCTTCCTCCCCTGGGCCATCACCGAAAACTACGGCAAGCTGAAGTCCGCCTTCTCCTACCTAAAAACCTACGAGCAATACGGCACGCCAGACGAAGTCGC
>JAHFTG010000116.1 GCA_023269455.1 Opitutaceae bacterium
ACCTGGCAGCGTTACGCGATCTCGGCGGTGTTGTTGATTGGCTTTTATCTGCTGCGCCGGATCGTCACGACGATCTGTTTCGCGTTTCTCAAGAAGCTGGCGTCGCGCACGCAGACGACGCTCGACGACAAGCTTTTCCCCGCGCTGGAAGCACCGGTCGCCACCTTTATCGCGCTGTTTGGTTTGTTCGCCGCATTGAAGGTGCTGAAGCTGTCTGAGTCCACGGACAACGTGATCGGCTACGCTTCGACGGTCGCTTTCTCGCTGACGTTTTTCTGGCTGTTGTTGCGGGCGTTCGACGCGGTGCTCGATCATGTGCACGAGATCGCGGTGGAAAAGAAGCTGGGGGTCGCCGCGTTCATGCCGTGGATCAAAAAGGCGTTGGTCACGATTTTTGTGATCTTCGGCGTGTTGATGACCGCATCGACGATGGGGTTCAATGTGCATGCCTTCCTCGCCGGTCTTGGTCTCGGCGGTTTGGCTTTCGCACTCGCGGCGCAGGACACCATCGCGAATCTTTTCGGCTCGGTCGTGGTGGCGATCGACCAGCCGTTCAAGCTGGGCGAGACGGTGAAAATAGGCGCGTTGCAGGGCACGGTGGAGGATATCGGCCTGCGTTCGACGAAGCTGCGCGCGGTGGACAAGTCGCTCATCGTCATCCCCAACAAGACAGTGGCGACGGATGCGGTGATCAACCTGTCGCGGTTCACCCAGCGCCGCGTCGAGCAGATCATCGGGCTGACTTATGACACGACGGCGGAGCAGATGGACGGTGTCGTGGAGGATTTTCGGAAGATCATCCTGGCCGAGGCGGAGGTGGATGCGGCATCGGTGATGGTGTTTTTTCGCGATTACAGCGCGTCGTCGCTCGATATCTGGATCGTGTATGTGGCGAGCGATGCCGATTTCCAGAAGCACATGCGGCTGAGGCAGCGGATCAATCTGGCGATGATGCGGGCGGTGCAGGCGCGCGGGCTTTCGTTCGCCTTTCCGACGCAGACGATCGAGCTGGGCGGGAGTGCGGCGAAGGCGCTGGCGGCGCGGCGCGGCGCGGCGGCGGACGTCGGCTGAGGTTTGGCTGGGTGCGGGTTGGGGGTGGGTGGTTACTTGGTAATCAGGGATCGATTTATAACAGTTTGTAACACGATTGGCTTGGGAGCGTCGCTTGACCTAGGTTCTCCCCTTGATTAACCCTTTTCCCCGGATGTCTTCCCCTTTTCGCATTCTGTTACCGATCTGGCCGCTGCTGGCTTGCGCCTCTCTTTCGGGCGCGGTTTCGCTCGACGATCTGGTGAAAAGTTCTCCGTTTATGCCGGGCGATCAGGCGAACGCGGCGGTGACGGCACCGACGGAAAATGCGGCGGTGGAGTTTCGTGGAATGATCAGCACCAAGGATGGCGTGCTCTTCGGCTTGTATGACCGCACGAGGCAAACCGGCGCCTGGGTGCGCAAGGAGGACGTGGGCGCGGATTTCGTGGTTCACTCCTATGACGTGGCCAACGACATGGTCTCGGTCGATTATCACGGGCAAAAATTTAATCTGACGCTTTCTTCGGCCAAAATCGGGATGGCGATGGCGTCGGCGCTTCCTGCGCCCGGAGTGGTGGGGCCGCCGCAGCCGGACGGAGCGCCGGGTGTCGCCCGCGTGGACGACACGCGAAGGCTTGAGTCGATCGCGGCGGAAGTGCGGCGTCGGCGTGCGTTGCGCCAGGGGGCCGCCAACGGGGCCGCGCAGCAACCCGTCCAGCCCGGCGGGACCGCCCGGTGAACGTATCGCCCGGCTCTTCCCCGGAACGAGCGGTTTCTGACGCGAGGCTCGTGCGGCGGCTCTTCGGTCTCGCGTGGCGTTATCGGGCGCGGTGTGTGCAGGTGCTGTCGTTGCAACTGGTGTTGCTCACGCTGGGGCTTAGCGGACTCAGCCTCACGGGCCTCGGCATCGACTACATCCGGCATGTGCTCGGCGAGCGCGGGGTGGGGCCGGCGATTCCGTTTCCCGAGGGGAAATTCGGCCTGGGCCTGCCGCATGACTGGACGGCGTTGCAGGTGTTGGTGCTCGTGGCGGGCTGCATTCTGGCGTTTGCCGTGTTGCGGGCGGTGCTCAATTATTTCTACACCATCGCGGTCAACCGGCTCGTGCAGCAGCGGTTGGTGGTCGATCTGCGCGGCGAGGTTTACGAGAAGTTGCAGCGGCTGAGCTTCCGTTTTTTTGATGCGAACACGACCGGGTCGATCATCACGCGGGTGACGGGTGACGTGCAGGCGGTGCGGATGTTTGTCGATCAGGTGCTGATCCAGAGCGTCATCATGGTCGTGTCGCTCACGGTCTATGTGATCTACATGGCGAGCCTGAGTCCGGGCCTCACGCTGGCGTGTCTCGCGACCACGCCGGTGTTGTGCGTGTTGTCCGCGGTGTTCTCGCGGCACATCCAGCCGCGCTATGCCCGCAGTCGCGAGCTGGTGGAGGAGATGGTGCAGCACTTCGCGGAGAGCATCCAGGGCGTGCAGGTGACGAAGGGTTTCGGGCGCGAGGCGGAGGATCGCGCGGGATTTGACGCGAAGAACGCGGCGGTGCTCGCGCAGCAGCAGGGGATTTTTTGGCGGCTGAGTTTGTTCACGCCGGCGGTGGGGCTGTTGACGCGCGTGAACATGCTCGTGCTGCTCGGCTACGGCGGGTGGCTGGTGATCGACGGAAAACTGCCGCTGGGCGCCGGCCTGGTGGTTTTCTACGGGTTGCTCGAACAGTTTTCAGGGCAGGTCAACCAGGTCGCCACGCTCGTGAACAGCGTGCAGCAGTCACTCATCGGGGCGCGGAGGGTTTTTGAAATTCTCGATGCGCCGGTCGAGGTGCGTGACGCGCCCGCAGCGATGCGGCGTCTCCGCATCGAGGGCGCGGTGCGGTTTGAGAATGTCTCTTTCGCCTACGACGGCATCGAGGCCGTGCTCCGCGACGTCACACTCGAGGTGAAGCCGGGGCAGTGCGTGGCGATCCTGGGGGCGACGGGCGCGGGGAAGAGCGCGTTGATGAGCCTCATCCCGCGTTTCTACGATCCGACGGCGGGGCGCGTGCTGATCGACGGGATCGATGCGCGCACGCTGCGCGTGGACGATCTGCGGCGAAATATCGGCATCGTTTTCCAGGATAGTTTTTTGTTTTCCAACAGCGTCGCGGCAAACATCGCCTTCGGGCATCCCGACGCCACGCCTGCGCAGATCGAGAAGGCTGCGCGCATCGCCGCCGCGCACGACTTCATCGCTGCGCTGCCCAAGGGCTACGACACGGTGCTGGGCGAGAGCGGCAACAGTCTCTCCGGGGGCCAGCGCCAGCGTCTCGCCATCGCGCGCGCGGTGTTGCTGGAGCCGAGCATCCTGCTGCTCGACGATCCGACGGCGGCGATCGACAGCGAGACGGAGCACGAGATTTTCGAGGCGCTGGACAACGCGATCGCAGGGCGCACGACGTTCATCGTGGCGCATCGGTTGAGCACGCTTCGGCGCGCCGACTTCATCATCGTGATGGAGGACGGCCGCATCATCCAGCGCGGCACGCATGACGATTTGATGAAGGTGCCGGGGCCGTATTTGCGGGTGGCCTCGTTGCAGTTGGTCGATGGCGGAAAACTCACGGCTGCGGCCGGTTTGACCGGGGAGGGCGCCGCATGAGCACGCCGAAATCCACCCGGCCGCTCACATTGGTGCAGCGCGAAGCCGATACCGAACGAGAGGAAGAACTGAAGCCGCTCGAATGGCGGCTCATCCGGCGGCTGTTTGGTTTCACACGGCCCTTTGCGCGCAAGCGCAACGCGCTGATCGCGCTCACCGTGCTGCGTTCCACGCAATTGCCGGCGCTGGCGTGGCTCGCGAGCCTGGTCATCGCCGGGCCGATCACGCGGCACGAATCGTCCGGGCTGCAGTGGTGGGTCGCGGCCTACGCGGCGATGGCTTTGCTCACGGACGGGTTGTTTCACTTTCGCCAGCGTCTCGCGCTCGAACTGGGCGAGGCGGTGGTGTGCCGGTTGCGCGTGGATATTTTTGCGCACATGCAACGGATGCCGATGAGTTTCTTTCATCGGGTGAAACTGGGGCGCATCCTGAGCCGGGTGACGAGCGATGTGGAGTCGTTGCGCACCGGTATTCAAGACGTGTTCTTCGTGGGCATCGTGCAGGCGGGCAGCATGGTGTTCGCGGCTGCGGTCATGGCCTATACGGACCGGGTGCTCTTTCTCGTCGTGCTGGCGATGGCGCCGGTGCTGTGGGTCATCAGTAATCATTTTCGCGTGCGGCTCAGCCAGGCCACGCGGGCCGCGCAGGAGAGTTTCAGCCGCGTGACGGCCACGCTCGCCGAGTCGATCAACGGCATTCGCGTGACGCAGGGCTTCGTGCGACAGCAGACCAACGCCGGGCTTTTTCGCAGTCTCCTCGCGGATCACTCGCGCTACAATATGGGGGCGGCGCGTTCCTCCGCGATTATGGTGCCGTTGCTGGAGCTCAACAGCCAGTTCTTCGTCGCGATTCTCCTGCTGCTGGGCGGCTGGCGCGTGCTGGAGGGGCATTCCAGCATCGGCGTGCTCATCACTTTTTTTCTTTTCGCCAACCAGTTCTTCGCGCCGATCCAGGTGCTGGGGAATCTCTATAATCAGGCGCTCGTCGCGATGGCCGGGGCCGAGCGGGTATTCAAGCTGCTCGATGCGAAGCCCGACTGGGAAGACGCGCCGGATGCGGTCGATCTGCCCGATCCGCGTCTTCCGGTGGCGGGCGCGCCGACAGCGCATGCGGCGGGCGCGCGGGTGGAGTTTCGCGACGTGACGTTTGCCTATGAGCCGGGGCGGCCGGTTTTGCAGGGGGTGAATTTTACCGCCGAGCCCGGCCGGACGGTCGCGCTCGTGGGCCACACGGGCAGCGGAAAGAGTTCGATCATCAACCTCGCGGCGAAGTTTTATCTGCCGACTTCCGGCGAGGTGTTCGTTGACGGTTGCGAGATTCGCACGCTGACGGGTCGCTCGCTGCACCGGCAGATGGGCATGGTGCAGCAGCAGAATTTTCTCTTCGGCGGGACGGTGCTCGACAACATCCGCTTCAGTCGTCCGGACGCGGGCGAGGACGAGGTGCGCGCGGCGGCGGCGCGACTCGATTGCCTGGACATGCTGGAGGCGTTGCCGCGCGGTCTGCATACGGAGGTGGGCGAGCGCGGGGCCGGTCTCTCCGCCGGGCAGCGCCAGCTCGTGTGCTTCACGCGGGCGCTGCTGGCCGATCCGCGCCTGCTCATTCTCGACGAGGCGACCAGCGCGATCGACGCGCTTACCGAGGAGCGCCTGCAGAAGGCGCTCCTTACGCTGCTGGCGGGGCGCACGAGTTTCGTGGTGGCGCACCGGCTCAGCACCATCCGCCATGCGGATCTCGTGCTGGTTCTCGACCAGGGCCGGGTCATCGAACGCGGGACGCACGCGGAGCTGATGTCATACCGCGGGCACTACGCGGGGCTTTACGGACGGTTTGCGCGGGCGGGCGGGTCCGCGTGATGGGGGCTGGAGAAGATTGCGCAAGTGTTAAATTCCTCCTCTGGGAAACCCGATTTTACCTCTTAAAATTGGCGTTGCCTTCGATCTGCGGAACTTTAGGTCTGGTCTCCGTTATGGCAAAAAAAACCACTCGCAAACCCAACGCAGCGTTTCTCAAACCGGTTCAGCCTGATGCCCTTCTTGCGGTCATCGTAGGTTCGAAACCTCTCCCCCGCACTGAGCTCACCAAGAAGCTCTGGGAATACATCAAGAAGAACGGTCTTCAGGACAAGAAGGTCCGCACCCAGATCAATGCCGACGCCGCTCTCAAGCCCGTGCTTGATGGCAAAAAGTCCGTCAGCATGTTCGAGCTCACGAAGCTCGTTTCCGGCCACTTGGTGAAGTAACCGCAAGGTTCCTTTTAAAAGCGCCAGTTGCAAAGCCGCCCTGAAGAACCGGGGCGGCTTTTTTGCGGGCGGTTTTCCGTGGCGACCTGCGTTTGCCGAAGAAGAGGGGAAGCGACCGCGCTCGCGTGCGTTTCACGCTCCGCAATCAATTGTTTTATAAATTATTATGGAAGCTCTCGTCGTTCTGCTGATTTTGTTTTTGATGCTGGTTTTGATCATTCTGCCAATCTGGACTTTGATCAGCGTCACGAGTGCGAAAGACGCCGTCCGCCGTCTGGCCGAGCGGCTTGCAGAGATGGAGCGGCGGCTTGATGAATTTGCGCATGCCGATCCGAATGCGCGGAAACCTATGCCAGCGCCGGTTGAGCCCGTTGCTGATGTGGCTCCTGATTTTGGCTTTTCAGAAACGGATGATTGGCCGGCAACGCCGCCGCTGTTGGCCGAAAAAATCGTGGAAGCGTCTGAACCGGTGCCTGCTCCCGCTTATCCCTCCCACGCCGGGATCGGGCGGTCTCTTGAACGGATCAGTGAAGATTTGCCGAAGTTGCCGGACGAGACTGGTGCCTTCCGGTTTGCGGGAGACGA
Source organism: Opitutaceae bacterium (assembly GCA_023269455.1). Taxonomy (GTDB): domain Bacteria; phylum Verrucomicrobiota; class Verrucomicrobiia; order Opitutales; family Opitutaceae; genus Rariglobus. The sequence continues at coordinate 6,488 of JAHFTG010000116.1, forward strand.
ATCTGAGTCTGGGACGGAAGAAAAATCGCCGCCACCGCCCGTGCCCGCCGCACCAAGGCAACCTTTGATCAACTGGGAGTTGTTCATGGGGGTGAAACTTTTTGCATGGATCGGCGGATTCGCGCTCTTTCTGGCGGTCGCGTTCTTCGTGAAATATTCCTTCGAGCACGATCTGATCCCGCCTGAGGTGCGCGTGGCGATCGGCTATCTGGTGAGCTTGGGCTTGATGGTCGG
>JAHFTG010000117.1 GCA_023269455.1 Opitutaceae bacterium
GCAAAGGCGAACTCGACCCTGTCGTCGGTCGCAAAAAAGAAATCCTTCGCGTCGTGCAGATCCTCTGCCGCCGCACCAAGAACAACCCTGTCCTCATCGGCGAGGCCGGCGTCGGCAAGACCGCCATCGTCGAAGGGCTCGCCCAGGAAATCGCCGGCGGCATCGTCCCCGAAATCCTCTTGGACAAGAAAGTCATCACCCTCGACCTCGCCCTCATGGTCGCGGGCACCAAATACCGCGGCCAGTTCGAGGAACGCATCAAGGCCGTGATGGACGAGATCAAGCGCGCCAAGAACGTGATCATCTTCATCGACGAGATGCACACCATCGTCGGCGCCGGCGCCGCCGAAGGCGCGATGGACGCCTCCAACATCTTCAAACCCGCCCTCTCCCGCGGCGAACTCCAGTGCATCGGCGCGACCACCCTCAACGAATACCGCAAGTATATCGAAAAGGACTCCGCGCTCGACCGCCGCTTCCAAGCCGTGAAGGTCGAGCCGCCGTCTGTCGAAGACACCATCACGATCCTCAAGGGCATCCGCAGCAAGTATGAGGACCACCACAAGGCGCTCTTCTCCGACAAAGCTCTCGAATCCGCCGCTAAGCTCTCCGACCGCTACATCACCGGTCGCTTCCTGCCCGACAAAGCCATCGACGTGATGGACGAGGCCGGCTCGCGCGCCCGTATCGCTTCCCTCAACCGCCCGCCCGAAATCGAAGATCTTGCCAAGGAAGTTGACCAAGTGTGCGCCCAGAAAGAGGACGCCATCGCCAAGCAGCACTTCGAGGAAGCCGCCAAGTTCCGCGACAAGGAAAAGCAGCTCCGCCTCAAGCAGGAGCAGGCTACCGAACTCTGGAAGAAAACCCGCGAGGAAAAACGCATTCCCATCGACGATGACCTCATCTTGCAGGTCGTGGCCGACTGGACCGGCATCCCGCTCTCCCGCATGGAAAAGAAGGAGAGCGAAAAACTCCTCGGCCTTGAGCTGGAGATCCAAAAATCCGTCGTCGGCCAGGAACTCGCCGCCAGCGCCATCGCCCGCGCGCTCCGTCGTTCCCGCGCCGATCTCAAAGACCCTCGCCGTCCCATCGGCTCGTTCCTCTTCGTCGGCCCCACTGGTGTCGGCAAGACCGAGACCGCCAAGCAGCTCGCCGCGCAGATGTTCGGCAATCAGGACGCGCTCATCCAGATCGACATGAGCGAATACATGGAGAAATTCGCCGTCTCACGCCTCGTTGGCTCGCCTCCCGGCTACGTCGGCTACGAAGAAGGTGGTCAACTCACCGAGGCTGTCCGCCGCAAGCCCTACGCGGTCGTCCTCTTCGACGAAATCGAAAAGGCGCACCCGGACGTGCTCCAACTCCTCCTCCAGATCCTTGAGGACGGTCGCCTGACCGATTCCCTTGGTCGCGTGGTCGATTTCAGAAACACGATCATCATCATGACCTCGAACGTCGGCGCCGCTCTCCTCCAGCGCCAGACCTCGATGGGCTTCGCCGCCGCCGCGTCCAGCTTCGGCGACGGAGAAAAGATGCGCGAAAAGGTGCTGGAAGAGGCGAAGCGGGTCTTCAAGCCCGAGTTCCTCAACCGCATCTCGGACATCGTCTTCTTCCGTCCGCTGGACAAGAACGACCTCATCAAGATCGTCGAGATCGAGGTGGTGAAGTTCGCCAAGCGCCTCGTTGAGCGGAAGATTTCCCTCGAATTCAGCGACGAGTCCAAGGCCCTGCTCATCGAAAAAGGCTACGACGAAAAATACGGCGCGCGCCCGCTGCGCCGAGCCGTCGAGCACTATCTCGAAGATCCCCTTGCTGAAGCGATCCTGCGCGGCGACGTGAAAGATGGCGAATCCGTGCTCGTCGTGCGCAATGGGGAAAAACTTGAATTCAAGCAAAAGGATCCGGCCCAGCCCGCCGCCGATACTGGCGTGGCTTCCTGAGCCGTCTTCGTCTTCTGATCGCGTTACCATCGAACGCCCCGCAGCCCGCAAGGCTGCGGGGCGTTTTGCTTGGGACGTTTGATACAGGGCTTGGGATATTTACGATAAACCTATGGCCGCAGTGGATCAACCAGCCAAGAGTATCGCGAGAAGGGACGGATGGCGGGGAAGAGACGATGGCGGCTAGCGACAGGACGAGTGCAGAGGGATGGCGCCGTTGGGATGGAATTCATGCGAAGGCATGAATTTTGAGGCCGATGGCTGCGGGGTGGGGCAATCAACATGGTCCGCTCATCTCCTGCGACGACCAGCCGAGGCTCTCACAGTCAGACTTTGGTGCGCCTGCGTGCTTTTCTCTGGGCTCATCCGGTCAGGCCGTCTCCGGCCTATACTTATGAGATGGATTTCCCGGAATCCGGTTGGCCGTAGTAGGCACCCGGGCCGTGTTTGCGCTTGAAGTGCTTGTTGAGGAGTTCGGCTTCGATGGTTGGGAGCTTCGGCTCAAGTTGAAGCGACATCAGCGCCATGTGGGCAATGCACTCGGTGGCGACGGCGACTTCGACGGCTTTGGCGACGTTCTTGCCCCATGTAAACGGCGCATGGCGATTGACGAGCACGGCCGGATAATCGCTGGGATCGAAGGCGCGCTGGGTGAACAGTTCGACGATGACGTTGCCGGTTTCCCACTCGTAGGCGCCGCCGCCGATTTCGGCGGGAGTCATCTTGCGGGTCACGGGGACATTGCCGGCGAAGTAGTCGGCGTGCGTGGTGCCAAAGATCGGGATCTCGCGGCCGGCCTGCGCGAACGCGGTGGCATGCGACGAATGGGTGTGGACCACGCCGCCGATTTCGGGAAACGCGAGGAAGAGGCGGCGGTGCGTGGGCGTGTCGGAGGACGGACGCAGCGAGCCCTCGACCTGTTTGCCTTCGAGGTCGATGAGAACCATGTCGGCCGGCTTGAGGTCAACGTAGGCGACACCGGAGGGCTTGATCGCGAAGATTCCCTTGGCGCGGTCGATGGCGGAGGCGTTGCCGAACGTGAGGTTGATCAGGCCGTGCTTGGGCAGGGCGAGGTTGGCCTCGTAGGCTTCTTGTTTGAGCGATTCTAGCATGGTGAGGAAAAGGGGAAAGAATGGTTAACGGCGGCTCTTGAAACGGTCGAGCATGACGGCGCCGAGCAGGATGAGGCCGCGGGCGACGTATTGGTAGAAGGGCGGGATGTTCAGGAGATTCATGGCGTTTTGGACGAGGCCCATGATGAGCACGCCGGCCACGACCGCGCCGATGCGGGCCACACCGCCGCTCAGGGACACGCCGCCGAGCACGCACGCGGAGATCACTTCGAGCTCAAGCCCGAGCGAGGTGTTGGGCTGTCCGCTGGTCATGCGGGCCGACAGCACGAGTCCGGCGAAGGCGGCCACCAGTCCCTGGAGGGTAAAGATCAGGATCTTGATGCGCACGACGGGCACACCGGCGAGGTGGGCGGCCTCTTTATTGCCGCCGATCGCGAGGGCGTTGCGGCCGAAGATCGTGAGGTTGAGCAGCACGCCGAAGATCACGAAGCACGCGATGGTCAGCCAGACGGGCAACGGCACGCCGAGCCAGGCGGTGTTGCCGAAATCAAAAAAACCGGCGGTGCGGATTCCGACCGCGCGGCCGTCGGAGGCGATGAAGCCGAGGCCGCGAACAATCTGCATCGACGCGAGCGTGGTGATAAGGGCGTTGACGCCGAGGCGCGCCACAAAGACGCCGTTGAGAAGACCGATCATGGAGCCCGCCGCGAGCGCGGCCGCGACCCCCAGGGCGACGCTGCCGGTGGTGTTCATCACTGTGGCGCCGAGCACGCCCGCGAAGGCCACCACGGAGCCGACCGAGAGGTCGAAGTCGCCCGCCGCGAGGCAGAACATCATCGTGCAGGAAATCATGCCGATGGTGGAAACCGAGAGGGCGAGGCCGCGCAGATTTGCCACCGACAGGAAGTTGTCGACGAAGAGCGAACAGGTGAGGAAGAGCGCGGCGAGCACTAGCAACATGCCGGCGGAATCCCAGAGACGCGTGAAGCGGGAGGATTGAATAGAAGAGGCGGCGAGGGAGGTAGGAGAACTCATGAGCGGGCTGGCATTGAAAATCAGGTAATGGAACCAGAAGGCAGCGCGGCGTGCAGCACCGCTTCAGGAGTGGCGGCCTCGCGGGTGAATTCGGCGGCGATCAATCCTTCGCGCATTACAAAGACGCGGTCGGAGATGCCGAGAATCTCGGGTAGTTCGCTGGAAACGACCACGACGCTGACGCCGGAAGCGGCGAGGTCGTGGATCAGGGCGTAGATCTCGCTCTTGGCGCCGATGTCGATGCCGCGCGTCGGCTCGTCGAGCACGATCACGCGGACGCGTTCGGAGAGCCAGCGGGCGAGGATTGCCTTCTGCTGGTTGCCACCGGAGAGCAGACCGATGAGCGTCGAGGGGGACGCGGTGCGAACGCCCAGGCGGCTGATTTGTTCGGCGGCGTTGCGTTTTTCCCAGGCGAGGTCGAGGAACAGGCCGGCCCCCACCAGGTGTGAGCGACGGGCGCTGAGATTGATGTTTTCCGCCACGGAACGGATGGCGACGATGCCTTCTTTTTTGCGGTCCTCGGGACAGAACACGAGGCCGGCGCGGATGGCGGCGCGGGGGGAGTTGCCAGGGAGCTTCTCGCCTTGGACGAGGACTTCGCCGGCCTCGGGATCGACCGCGCCGCAGATGAGGCGCATGAGCTCGCTGCGGCCCGCGCCGACGAGTCCGAAGAACCCGAGAATCTCGCCCCGGGCGACCTGGAAGGAGACCGGCTTGCGCAGGCCCGGGCCGGCGATGCCGCGCACCTCCAAGCCCTCCGGGGCATGGGGACGGGGGCGGTAGTTGTAGACGTTGGTGAGTTCGCGACCGACCATGCTCTTCACGAGCGCGTCGCGGGTGACTGCGGCGAGGGAATCGTGGGTGACGACATGGCGTCCGTCGCGCAGCACGGTGGCGGCGTCGCAGATCTCGTAGACCTCGTCCATGCGGTGGGTCACGTAGAGGATGGCGTGACCGCGAGACTTGAGATCGCGAATGATGGCGAAGAGGCGGTCGGTTTCCTTGGCAGAGAGACTGCTGGTGGGTTCGTCAAAGGCCACGACTCGCGCGCCGCGGCCGAGCGCCTTGGCGATCTCGACCATCTGGCGCTGGGCCAGGGACAGGCGGCCGAGCCGGGTGTCGGGCGAGATGTCTTCGCCGACGAGCGCGAGCAGGCGGGCCGCTTCTGCGCGCAGGGCGGCGCGGTTGAGGAAACCCCCGCGTTGCGGGTAGCGGCCGATCAGGAGGTTTTCCGCGACCGTCATGTCCGGCACGAGGTGAAGCTCTTGATAGATGACGGCCACGCCGGCCTCGATGGCTTCGGCGGTGGAGGCAAACACCCGCTCGGCACCGCCCAGGCGGACCGCGCCGGAAGTCGGCTGGTAGGCGCCGCTGAGGATTTTAAGCAGGGTGGATTTGCCGGCGCCATTCTCGCCCATGAGCGCATGGACACTGCCGCCCCGCACGGCAAAGGAGACCCCGTCGAGCGCACGAACGCCCGGGAACTCCTTCTTAAGTCCGACGAAATCGAGGGCCATCACGTCCGGCGGCATTGCAGTGGAAACGCTCATGGATCGAAACGTGCGGCAGGAACTCAGAGGGCTCCGTCGGCCTTGAGCACTTCCTGGAAGTTTTCGCGGGTGATGAGACGTCCGTCGGTGACGGTTTCCGCCGCCGGCTGTTTGCCATCCTTGACCCACAGGTAGAGCATCTCGGAGGTGACGGAACCCTCAGTGGTGGCAGAGACGTAAATGGAGCCGTAAAAGCCGGTGGGGGCGGGCTTGCGCAGTTCGTCGAGGCAGTCGGTGCCGTTGATGCCAACGCCGATGACGTGGTCGGCGCCAAAGCCGGAGCCTTCGGCGGCGCGCACGGCGCCCAGCACGGCGTTGTCATTCATGCCGGCGATGAGCCAGTTTTTCACGCCGGTCTTACGGGAAAGCAGGGCGTTGGCGGCGTCGAAGCTGCCGGGGATGTCCGTGGTTTTTTGCGGCGTCTTGTAGATGTGGTCGGCAGGGAAACCGGCGGCCTTCAAAGCGGCGATGGCGCCGTCGGTGCGGGAGCGCGCGGTGTCGAGTTCCTCGAAGGTGACGATGCAGGCGCCGGTCTCGGCGGGATTCCAGCCTCGGCGCGCCATCTCGGCGGCCAGGGTGCGGCCGGATAATTCGCCGATCTTTGTGGCGGACATGCCGAGATAGGGCACGTCGGTCAGGAAATGGCCGTCGGCGTCGATGAAGCGGTCGTCCACCGTGATGAGCTTGAGGCCGTTGATCTTGGCCTTGGCGATAATGGCCGGCCCGAGGCGCACGTCCGGCGTGCAAATAACAAAGCCCTTCGCACCGTTGGCGGCGAGACTGTCGATCGCGGCGAGGGTTTTCTCACCGTCGGTCACGCCGATCTTGATGACCTCGAACCCATGCTCGGCCGCGGCGCGGTCACTGCCCTTCCACTCGTTTTGAAACCAAGGTTCCTCGGGCTGTTTCACGAGAAACCCGATTTTAATTTTTTGCGGGGCGGCTGGGTCGGAGGGTTTTTTGCTGCAAGCGGTGAATCCGAGGGCGAGGGCGCAAATAAGAACGGTGGCCGCAAGATGGAGGGGTTTCATGGTGAGTC
>JAHFTG010000118.1 GCA_023269455.1 Opitutaceae bacterium
AGGCCTGCTCGACACCTTCACGATGCGCGAACACCTCGGCTCCCTCAAAGGCCGCAAGGTCGTCATCCTCGGCGACATCCTCTTCAGCCGCGTCGCCCGCTCCAACATCCACGCCCTCACCAAACTCGGCGCCAACGTCACCATCGTCGGCCCGTCCACGCTGGTCCCCCAGTGGTTCAAGGCCCTCGGCGTCACCGTCTCGCACGACCTCCGCAGCGCCCTTGCCGACGCCGAAGTCGTCATGCTCCTGCGCATCCAGCACGAACGCCAGACGAGCGGCATGTTCCCCTCCCTCGGTGAATACACTTCGCTCTTCGGCCTCAACAAGACCCGCGCCGGCTGGCTCAACCCCAAGGCCCTCATCATGCACCCCGGCCCGATCAATCGCGGCGTCGAAATCGACAGCGAGTTGGCCGACGGCGCCAACAGCGTTATCCTCGAACAAGTGACCAACGGCATCGCCGTCCGCATGGCCGTCCTCTACCTCTGCTCAGGCGGCCAACCCGAACAAGTCATCCCCTCCGCATAATTTACCGCGCCATGCCCTCCATCTGGATTTCCAACGCCCGCGTCATCGACCCCGCCTCCAAGCGCGACGCCGTCGGCGACCTCTTCATCAAAGACGGCGTCATCGTCGCCAGCCTCTCCGCCACCGACAAAAAGAAGGCCAAAAAAATCGACGCCCAGGGCCTCGTCGCCTGCCCCGGCCTGGTGGACATCCACGTCCACTTCCGCGAGCCCGGCCAGGGCCACAAAGAGACCATCGAGACCGGCTCCCGCGCCGCCGCCGCCGGCGGTTTCACCTCGGTCGTCTGCATGCCGAACACCGCTCCGGTCGCCGACACCGCCGGGACCATCCAGCAGATCAAAGACTCCATCCTCCGCACCGCCTGCATCAAAGTTTACCCCACCGGCTGCATCACCGTCGGCATGAAAGGCCAGGCCCTCGCCCCCATCGGTTCGCTCAAGCGCGCCGGCGTCATCGCCATCACCGATGACGGCGACTGCGTCCAGTCCAACGAACTCATGCGCCGCGCCTGCGAATACGCCAAGATGTTCGACCTCCCGATCATGGACCACTGTCAGGACCACTCCATGACCGTCGGCGCCGTCATGAACGAAGGCGTCGTCTCCACCCGCCTCGGCCTGCGCGGCTGGCCCCACGCCGCCGAAGACATCATCGTCGCGCGCAACGTCATCCTCTCCACCTACACCGGTGCGCACATCCACATGCAGCATATCTCGTCGAAGAACTCCGTCGAGATTCTCCGCCGCGCCAAGACCCGCGGCGTCAACGTCACCGCCGAGGCCACCCCCCATCACATCGCCCTCACCGAAGAAGCCCTCGGCACCTACGACACTCACTTCAAGATGAACCCTCCCCTCCGCACCGAGGAGGACCGCATCGCCATCATCGAAGGCCTGCGCGACGGCACGCTCGACATCATCGCGACCGACCACGCCCCGCATACCGACTACGAAAAAGACAAGGAATTCGACTACGCCCCCAACGGCATCCTCGGCCTCGAGACCGCCCTCGCCGTCTCCCTGGAAATCCTCGTCCGCCAGAACAAATTCAAACTCCCCACCGTCGTCGATCTGCTCACCCGCCGTCCCTCGAAGATCGTCAAACTCGATGCCGGCACCCTCGCCGACGGCGCGCCCGCCGACGTCTGCCTCTTCGACCCCGACGAAAAATGGGTTTACGACGCGAAGGCCGGTTTCAGCAAATCCAGCAACAGTCCCTGGCATGGCCAGACCCTTCGAGGCCGCGTGAAAACCACCATCGTGGACGGCCGCGTCGTTTTTTCAGGCGGTAAATTCACCGCCTGATCGCACGCATGTCCGAACCGAGCCTGCCCGTCGAGTCACCGGTCATCCTCGCCATCGAGATCGGCCTGTGGATTGCCGGCGGGCTCGTGCTTTGCCGAGCTCTGTTTGGCGAAAGCAATCTATCCCGTCCGCAGTCACGGTCACCGTCTGCGCTTCAGCCCTGGTCCATCTCCGTCGTTGTTTTTTTCCAAATGGCCCTGTGTGTGGTCATGGGCGGCTGGCTTGCCCAAGTGCTCGTATCCACGCTCGGTCAGCACCCGGCCGTCAAAACCGCCGCGGGTGACAACGCATGGATTACGATTCAAGGATTCATCTTCCAACTCGGCCTGCTCGCCGGAGTTCTGGGCGCTTGGTTTTTAAACCGCACACAGCCACCGCCAGCTATCCCGCCACCAGCACCGCCTTCGCCCCGATCCGCGCACCCGTTTCTAGCCGCCGTCGGCACCTTTCTCGTCGCCCTCTCCCTCGTCACGCTCATCGCCTACGTTTGGAAAACCGGCCTGAAATCACTCGGCGTTGACACCCACGAACAGGAAATGGTCGATGTGTTTCGACAGGCCGACTCCGCCAAAGAGCTGGTCACCCTCATCGTGCTGGTCGTCGTCATCGCCCCCCTGACCGAGGAGCTGGTTTTTCGCGCCGGCCTGTTTCGCTATCTGAAGACACGGGTTCCTCGTTGGCTCGCGCTGACTGCTCCGGCCGCCCTGTTTGCCCTGCTTCACGGCAACACCCTCGCCTTCATGCCGCTGTTCACCCTCGGCGTCATTTTCTCACTGGCCTACGAACGCACCGGGCGCATCTCCGTCACGATCATCGCCCATGGTCTTTTCAACCTGCACACGATCCTGCTTATCATGGCAGGCGTCACCACCTAGGCTTTCGACCGCCGTGCATCCGTTCACCGACAATCCCGCCGAAGCCATCTCCGCCCTCGGCGAACAAAAACTCATCGCCGCCATTCGCCGCTGGCTCGGCAATGCCACGCCGCCATCGCCCTTCGGCATCGGCGACGATTGCGCCGTGCTCCCCCGCTCATCGCGCCGCACGCTCGTGACCGTGGACCCCGTGATCCACGGCAAACATTTCGACGCCACCGTGCCGCCCCGCGCCGTCGGCGAAAAACTCCTCAAGCGCAACCTCAGCGACATCGCCGCGATGGGCGGCCGCCCCCGCGCCGCCGTCGTCGCCCTCGCCCTCGACGCCAAGATCAGCACCCGCTGGCTTGCCGCCTTCTATCGCGGCCTCGCCTCCGCTTCGCGCCGCTACCGCGTGCCCATCGTCGGTGGTGACATCTCCCATCAACCCGGCGGCTTCGCCGCCACGCTTACCCTCATCGGCGAAGCCTCCGCCAAACGCGTGCTCACCCGCACCGGTGCCAAAAATGGCGACTGGATTTATGTCACCGGCACCCTCGGCGGCAGCATCCTCGGCCACCATTATCGTTTCACTCCCCGCCTCGACGAAGGCCGCTGGCTCGCCGCCCTTCCCGAAGTCCGCTCGATGATGGACCTCAGCGACGGCCTCGCCAAAGACCTCGCCGCGCTCACGCCAGCCGACGCCGTCCCCGCGCTCGAAGCCGGCGCCATCCCCATCAGCCCCGCCGCCCGCCGCCTCGCCGCCCGCACCAGCGGAAAAACCGCCCTGCACCACGCCCTCGCCGACGGCGAAGATTACGAACTCCTCTTCACCCTCGCCACCCGTGCGGATCGCGCCGCCTTCGAAGCTACGTGGAAACGAAAGTTTCCCTCCACGCGCCTGAGCTGCCTCGGCCGCTTCGCACGTGCGACCTTGCCCGAGCATCTCAACCTCCACGTCGTCCACGGTTATGAACATCTTCGCCAAACTTCGTGACGGTGTCGTCACCGCGTCCGCCGCCGAGACCCACGCGCTCGCCTGCGAACTGGCGAAGTCACTCCCACCCGACGCCACCCTCGCGCTCCACGGCGACCTCGGTGTGGGCAAGACGACCTTCGTGCAAGGCCTCGCGCGCGGCTTCGGCATCACCGAGCCGGTGACCAGCCCGACCTACACCATTTTCACGCTGCATCGCGGAGCTCGCACGCTTGTTCACCTCGACGCCTACCGCCTCGAAAACGAACACCAGATCGACGCCCTCATGCTCGACGATTTCCTCGTGAGCCCCTGGTGCCTCGCCGTCGAATGGCCCGAAAAAATCTCCACGTGGATTCCCGTCAACGCCCTGCACCTCGACCTCCGCATCACGTCCGACGAACGACACACCGTGCGCCTGAGACCGTAAGGTAGGGCGGGACCGTTGGACCCGCCGAGGTGATGAAGGCCTGGTTGCATGCACATATCCAATCGGACGGCGCGGCGGTCCGTCCTTACCTAAATCCCAAAAAAAAGGCCGCCCGATTAAAGGCGGCCTTCGTAAATCAGCTCTCCGGAGTTTCCGACTCCGGCTCCGACGCGGCGGGCGCGGGAGCCGGAGTTTCGGAAGCGGGCGCCTCCGGGAAATTCTCAGGATCGTGCTCCGCCCCCTCGATCTCCTTCTTACGGGCCTCGACGACCGCCGGAGGCGCGAAAATGCGTCCATCAATGAACTCGGTGACGTAGCCTTCCGACACGAGCCAGCGAAGATCGCCGTTCAAACGGTTGAGCTTGGCCATCTGTTCAACCGTGAGCGCCGGAGCAGGCGCGGCCGCGGGTGCAGCGGCCTCTTCCGTCGTCGCACCCTCGACTGGCGCAGCGACTTCGGCTGGCTTGGCGGCAACCGGCGCCGAGAAACCGAGGAACTTGTCCGCCAGCTCGCTCGCCTTGATCATCGGGTGAGCCTCGATGAAGCCGATCAGCGCACCGATGGAGTCGGCGAATACCTGGCCCGGCACGCGGAATTTCCGCTTCACCGCGCACACGTAGCTGATGCCCTTCGAACCCTTCTTGAAAATCGTGAAGCCTTCGCGGCGCAGACGACCGCGCAGCGCGTTGGCCGTATCGAGCGGGAAACGACGCTGGCGTTCCAACGCACCCTCCAACGAGCGACGAAGTTCGCCCTGCGGAAGCGTCTCCAGATTTTTACCATGGAAGCGAACCGCCTCCGTGGTGCGCACGACCTTGTCACGCGCCTGGGCGAGGAGGAAGTTTTTGGCTTCCTCAACGGTATCAAACGCCGGGGCTGGCACCGGCTCGGGCGCGGTTTCGCCCTCGGCAAGCACCACGGGCGCGGGAGCCGGTGAAAGTTTCCACGTGTAGCGCGTGGTCTTCTTCATCTTCTCCAGCCACTGGGCGATCACTTCGGGTTCGCGCACGGACTCGATGCGACCGCGGTAGGCCTCAAAGGGTATCTTGATGTGCGCCGCGTGATGTTGCTGCACGATCAGATTATAACGGTGGTAATTGGGCGGCCCGAGCAGTTCGCCCGTGACCATGCACTTGTTGACCACTTGGAAATTGCCCTTTGGCGCCTCGACCTCGACCTCGGCCACATCGAAGAACTGGCCGAGATGCTTGTCCAAGACATAAGCGATCGCGGCGGCTTCGTTCTCGAAGGGCACGCCGTCCGGCACGGCGACGGCAAACGGCGCGGGCTTCGGTGCATCGGCGGACGCACCCTCGGGAATCTTGTGCTGGATGACAGCGACGAAACGGTCGTTCTTGCCGATGATCACCCGGGCGATCTCAAAAAGTTCGTAAGTCCGGCACGACGTGCGGATGGCCTTGGCCAGTGCGGAAAAGCCGGTGTCCTCGGGATAAAACACCACATTGAAAAACGGGCTGATGTAAGGGCCCTGATCGCGCACGGGAAAACCGCCGCCTTCCCGAGGACCACCGAAACGCGAACCGCCACCACCACCCGGACCCTCACGGCGCGGACCGCCACCGCCGCCGCGGAAATCACCGCGACCTTGGCCTGCACCATCACGACGCGGACCACGAGAATCATAACCGCCCTGACTTTCACGCGGCGCACTCGGTGCGGCAGGAGCGTCACCGGCGGGAGCATTGCCACCTTCCGACGGCCCCGCTGGCTTGCGGAAACCACGGCGATCACGAGGCGCACCGGCGGGACCGGAGCCCGGGCCTTCACGGCGAGGGCGGTCATCGCGGCGAGGCTCGCGAGCTCCATCGGATTTGCCTGATGGAGAGGCCTTGTCCTGGGTCCACTGGGTTCCAAAGCTGAAGCTTTGAAGCTGGGCCAGGTCGATCTTGTTGAAATCTTTGGCCGGTTTGTCGTTTGAAGGCGTCTCGTCCATGCGAAGGCGGGGCGGGAAAAATCCCACGTAAGTGTTTTGGCGGAAGGGCTGTCTGTGAAGCGCGGAAGCGCAGACCGACTGTCCACGCGGGCGGAGGAGTAGCAAGCAGTTTCCCGACCGCGGAAAAATGCATTTCGGGGCTTTACACGGTTCGGAACATTTATCTTAGTCCGCCTTCCCTTAGGTCAGACATGCTCGGGTGGTGGAATTGGTAGACACACACGTTTGAGGGGCGTGTGCCGAAAGGCGTAAGGGTTCGAGTCCCTTCCCGAGCACCACTTTTCTCCTCTGAAAGAGGAAATTACAGAGCTAGGTTGCCAGTTGACGTGGCAACCTACTCATGACCGATACCACGTTTGCCCTTACCCGGTTCGAAAACCGCAACGGCACGACCTCATGGAGAATCTCCGGCTGGCTCGCCAGCGTCCGCATCCGTAAGAACTTCAAGACCCGCGAAGAAGCCGCCGCCGATATGGCCGCCCTTGAGATCAAGGCCGCCCAGCTCCAGTCCGGCCTTCGCACCGCCACCACGTTTCTTTCCGATAACCAGCTTCGCGAGGCCGAGTCTGT
>JAHFTG010000119.1 GCA_023269455.1 Opitutaceae bacterium
GTGCCGGGCCTGGTCATCGCGTTTGGCTACCTGGCGATGAGCCAGGAAGGGAAATTCTTCGCTTTCCTGAATCCGGTGAAAGACCAGACGATCCTGCTAATCATCGCCTACTCGATTCGCCGCCTGCCTTACGTGGTGCGCTCGGCCGTGGCCGGTTTTCAACAAACGAGCGAGACCCTGGAAGAGGCCGCCCAAAACCTCGGCTGCCCTCCCCTCAAGGCGACCTTCAAGATCACCCTTCCCCTCATCGCGGCCAACCTGATCGCCGGCGGCCTGCTCGCGTTTGCCTTTGCGATGCTGGAGGTCTCCGACTCGCTCGTGCTCGCGCAAAAGCAGGCGTTTTATCCGATCACAAAGGCCATCCTCGAGCTCTTCCAACTGCTCGGAGACGGCAAGTTCATCGCCAGCGCGCTCGGCGTATGGGCGATGGTTTTCCTCGGCATCACCATCGTCGGCATGAGCCTGGTCCTCGGCAAAAAACTGGGCGCAATATTTCGGGTTTAAGCGGCGCGCATGGCCGGAGACGACCAATAAAAAGCCCGCCCCGATCAGGGGCGGGCGAACTACGCTCGATTCACGCTCAACAACCGTAACCGCCGCGCGGGCGGCGCGTGCTTAGCGGCTTGAGTAGTAGGCGTTGATCTTGTCGGCGACGTCGCGGAAGCCGATGTCGTCGCTGTAGATGATCTTGTATTCGTTGATGGCTTCCTCGGTCTTGCCCATCGATTCGTAGCACTCGGCCAACTGGTAGATGACGTCCTTCTTGAGATCATCCATCGCGGGGATTTCCGCCTTGGCGATCTGGAACTGGGCGACCGCAAGGTCGAACATTTTGCGGGCCTTGAGCGCCTTGCCCATGCCTGTGATCGCCGCGATGCGGACCTTGGGGTTTTTCTGGGCCTGCTGATAGTTGGCGATGGCGTTTTGGTAATCGCCGGCCGCGAAGTGGAAATTGGCCAGCGTGAAACGCGCCTCGTAATCGTTCGGGTAACGTTCGACGTAAGCCTTGGCCTGAGCGATTTCGAAAGCGGCGAAGTCGGCCTTCGCCTTGGCAAACTCGGCCTTGAGCGCCGCATCGTCGGGCGTTACGGCCAGACGGCTTTCCAAGGTCTTGAGCTTCTTGTCGAGGATGGCGTTTTGGAGATCGTTGTCCTGTTTCTCCAGGCTGGTGTCGGCGGCGCCCGAAGGCAGCTTGCGCGCCTGGCGCACATAATTGAGCGCTTCCTCGAAGTTGTTAAGTTTCCGGTAACCTTCGACCACGCTGCGGTAGTGATTGAGATTCTCGGGCTGCGCCTTGAGGCGTTCGAGCGCCTCGCCGATGAGGCGCTGGGTCATCTCGTCGGACGTGACGACCTTCGACGCCTGTTCGAGCGAGATGGACTGGGCCTCGTCGCGGAGCTTGTCGCGGAAAGATCCCTTGTCCTCCCAGTTGCCCTTTTCCGTGGTCTGGGCGATGGCGGCCTTGCGCATCACCGCGAGGGCGTCGCCGTCCTGCGGAGACAGTTTCAGAAGCGTGTCGGCGGTGCGGAGAGCCTCCTTCGGGCGCTTGGCCGTCAGATAAGCCTCGGCCAACGTGAGCAGAGCTTCACGGTCCGTGGGATTCTGCTCGTGAATCGCCTCCCAGGCAAACGTAACGGTATCCGGAAGATCGAGACCTTGGGCGGCTTCGGCCAGCAGCTTCAACGCAGGCACGCTGGTGGGATCGGCGGCGAGAAGTTTCTCGGCGTTTTCCAACGTCTTGGCCGGATCTTTCTTGCCGCCGCCAAAAAGGAATCCGGCTTGGGTTACAGAACCAAAGGCCTTGGAAAAAAGTTTGTTTTTGGAACTGGCATGGCGCAACTGGGCCACGCGCTGAAGGCGGCGCACCGGCAGGCAGCCGGGCGCGGTTTTGAGCACCTGCGAAGTCACATCGATTACGTAATCGAAATTGCCGCGTTGAAGCGCGACTTGGGCGTTTTCGAGCTGCTTCTGGAGGCGGGGGTCAAGCGAGGAGACGGGGATTTCTGGCATAGGGTATCCGCCAAAGAAATCGCTTGGCCCGAGGCGGTCAACGCTGGAGTGCCCTTTTTAGACCACTTCCAAATCGACTCCGGCCGCCGTCACGAGTCGGCCGATACCTGCTTGCACCACCGCCAGCGTCGACCCCTCCACCAGCAAACGCAACTTGGCCTCTGTGCCCGAGAAACGCACGAGCACGCGCCCTTGTGAACCCAGCTCATTTTCCAACGCACGGATCGTCGCCATGAGCGCGACACATTCCGCCAATTCGCGCCGGTTGCGCACCTTCAGGTTGTGCGTCGCCTGCGGGAATTTTTTCAACACCTTGCGCAACTCAGAAAGCGGCCGCCCAGTGGCGATCATCACCTCCAGGACCTTGAGCGCCGCGACGAGGCCATCGCCCGTCGGCGCGATTTCTGCGCAGATGATGTGTCCGCTGGATTCGCCCCCCAGACGAGCGCCCTCCGCCTGCATGCGCTCGATCACATAGCGATCACCCACCGCGCTGCGCACGACGCGTCCGCCCGCGGCGGTCACGGCAGCGTCCACCCCGAGATTGCTTTGCACGGTCACGACGAGTGTATCGGCCGCCAGCGTCCCGTTGCCGAGCGCATGCACGGCCAGCAAGGTCAGCACTTCATCGCCATCCAACACCTGCCCGAGCTCGTCACAAAAAATACAACGATCGCCATCACCATCGTGCGCGATACCCAGCCGGGCACCGGTCGCGAGGACTTTGGCCGCGAGTTTTTCCGGGTGTTCACTGCCCACGCCTTCGTTGATATTGCGACCATCGGGCGCATCGCCAATGCCGACGACCTCGGCGCCAAGCGCGCGCAACACCACGGGACTCGTAAGCGCGGTCGCGCCGTTCGCCGTATCCAGGACAATTTTCCATCCGGCCAGCGTCTGCACGGGCAACAACATGCCCGCCGCCTTGATGTAATCAGCGACCGCCGAAATATCTTCAGGCAACGTCACCGGTCCAACCGTCACTCCCGCCGCTTCCGTCGTGGCGGATAACAACTGCTCGATCCGCGCCTCATCAGCGTCGGTGAGTTTGATGCCCGTGCCCGCGAAAAACTTGATGCCATTGTCCACCGCCGGATTGTGCGAGGCGGTCACGACTACGCCCAGCGCCGCGCCTTGGGCGCGAACCGCGCCCGCCACCGCCGGCGTCGGCAGCACGCCCAGCGAAACCGGCTCAAGTCCGGCGGCGGTCAGTCCCGCCGCGACGGCACGCACCAGTGACTCCCCGGATGCGCGCGTATCGCGTCCGATAACTACACGGCCGCGCCCGCCCGCCCACCGACCGGCCGCCTGACCGAGCCGGAATGCGAACGCCTCGTTTATGACAGGACCGCCGTAAGGACCGCGCACGCCATCGGTGCCGAAATATTCGCGTTTCATGGGTGAAAAAATTCCTTCGTCGCGGCGATTTTCGCTTTTACGGCTCCCCCCAGCAGAAGCTCGCGGGCCTGGCTGATGCCGTCGCGCAGCTCGGAAGTGCGTCCGGTGATCCAGAGCGCAGCGGCGGTGTTGAACACGATGGTGTCCACCAGACCGGCAGGCGCGCGCCCGGCCAGCAACGCCTCGACGATGGCAAGGTTGGCCTGCAAATCACCGCCTTGAAGATCGGTAAAAGGCGTCGCCGCAAAACCGTAGTCCGCGCCGCTCCAGCGTCCATCGACGGAACGCAGCCGGCCGATGCCGCGCACGCGGTTGAGCGTCGTCGTCGTCAGTTCGTCGATACCATGTCCCGGCGCGATCACCCCGTGCGCCGCCAGTCCTGCCTCGGTGCCGAGCAGGTCGAGCACGTCGGCCAGTTTACCGACCCACGCTTCCGAGAAAACCCCGAGAAGCACATTTGCCGGACGCCCGGGATTGATGAGTGGACCGAGGATATTGAACACCGAACGTCGTCCCTGCGCCGCGAGAATTTTTCTCACCGGCGCGATGTGTTTGAACGCCGGATGATAAGCCGGCGCGAAAAAAAATGCGTAGCCGAGCTGGTCAAGCGCGACGCGCAGCTTCTCCGGAGGCGCCTGCAAATCCACGCCGAGCCCCGCGAGCAGATCCGCGCTGCCGCACTTCGACGTGATGCCGCGGTTGCCGTGCTTCATCACTGGCACACCGGCGCAGGCCAGCGTGAGCACGACCATGCTGGAAATATTAAAGCCACCCGCGAGATCGCCGCCCGTGCCGACGATGTCGATCGCCTGTCCGGCCCACGCCTCGACGCCAGGATTGATCGCACGCGCACGGAATTCGTTGGCAAACGCCGCCACCTCGGCCGCCGTCTCGCCCTTCTCGCCAAGTGCGATGAGGAACGCCGCCTTGCCGTCGTCCGCGATTTCAGGGGAAGCCAGCGCGGCGGAGGCGGTTGCCACTTCGGGAGGCATCAGCTCTTGGCCAGCCGACAATCGGCGCGTGAGTTCGGCAAGTTCGGACATGAGCGCACATGGAATCGAAAAAGCTCCGCGCGTGGAAAGCATAAACTCGACACGCCCGCCGCCTTTTGGGAGCAACGCTTGTGCGTCGCCTCATCGTCTTCCTAGGTCTCTGCCTTGCCCTGATCCAGCCGTGCTTCGGTGATTCCGTGGCCGACTCCGCCGCGAAACCCGGCCCCATCGCCGAACTCAGCACGCGTGACGCCATCATCCTCGGCGTGATCGAGGGCATCACGGAATTCCTGCCCATCTCGTCCACGGGCCATCTCATCATCGCCACCACGTTTCTCAAGCTCGACGGGGAAACGCCGCTCACCGCCGCCGACGGCCAGCCTCTCTGGTTCAAAAAACCTTCGCCCAAACATCCCGAGGGCGAGCCGCTCACGTTGAAGCTCGCGGCCGACACTTACTCGGTCGTCATCCAGTTCGGCGCCATCGCCGCCGTCGCCGGACTTTATTGGAGGCAGATTCGCTCGATGATGCTCGGCCTGCTCGGGCGCGATGCGGCAGGCCTGCGTCTTTTACGCAACATCATCATCGCGTTCATCCCCGCCGCCGTCATCGGCCTCGCGCTCAGCGGCTGGATCGACAAGCACTTGTTTTCAATAGGAGCCGTCGTCACCGCGCAGATCAGTGGCGCGGTGCTGATGTTTGCCGCCGAACGCTGGCGCAAGACCCACGCCTCCACCCGTCCGATCAGTGAGCTGACCTCGCGCAACGCCCTCGGCATCGGCGCACTCCAGTGCGCTGCGCTCTGGCCCGGCACCAGCCGCTCGATGACCACGATTGTGGGCGGTTATTTCGCCGGTCTCGACCCCCGTAAGGCCGCCGAATTCAGCTTCCTCCTCGGATTCGTCACGCTCACCGCCGCTACCATCTATAAGAGCTACCGTTCTGGCGCAGCCATGATCGAGGTGTTCGGCTGGCCTCACGTGTTGCTGGGCTGCGTCGTCGCGGCGGTCACGGCGGCTGTTTCGATCCGCTTCCTCATTCATTACCTGACGCGTCACGGATTGGGCCTTTTTGCGGTTTACCGGCTGGTGACGGCCGCGGTGCTCATCGCTTGGTTTTTGATCTGACGTCAAGACGTTGGTTATAGCGCTTGACGATGGAAAGCGCAGCCCTCTACTTTCACCCTTTACCACTCATCCAAGACCTCGTTACACGAACGTCCTTCACACCTTTAATCCACACCGACCATGGCTAATCCGAAACGCAAGCAGTCCAAACGCCGCAGCGCCAACCGCCGCGCAGCCAACGCTTTCAAAGCTCCCGAGATCGCCCGAGACCCGACCGATGGCACGGCTTTCCGCCCCCATCACGTGAATCCGACCAACGGCACCTACCGCGGTCGCCAGGTAGTCAACGTCGAGGTCTAATCCTCGGCCAATCGGCTCGTTATCCACCATCCCGGTGATGGTTACCCCTTCCGGTTTATCCGGGCGCATCGCGGTTGACGCGATGGGCGGAGACCTCGGCCCGTCCGAAGTGGTCGCGGCCGTTAAACTCGCTTTGGCCGAGTTTGCGGACCTCAACCCCGTCACCCTCGTCGGTGATGAGGCGGTGCTCAAACCACTGCTTGAACAACAAGGCCTGCGCGATCATCCGTCGCTCGGGCTTTTGCATGCGCCTGAAGTCGTCACGATGGACGACAAGCCCATGCTCGCCTTGAAGCGCAAGAAAGGCGCCTCGATGTTTCAAGCCATCGAACTGGTGAAATCCGGCGAAGCGTCCGCTGTGGTAAGCTGCGGGAACACCGGCGCGCTCATGGCCGGCGGCACGATCAAGCTCCGCACCCTCGAAGGCGTCGGCCGCCCCGCCCTCGCCGCGATCATCCCGAGGGAAAACGGCTACTTCATCCTCATCGACGCCGGGGCCAATCCCGAGTCCGAGCCCGAGCATCTCGTGCACAACGCCATCCTCGGCACCCACTATGCCCGCGTCGTGCTGGGCGTCGCCAACCCCCGTGTCGGCCTGCTCACCATCGGCACCGAGGAAGGCAAGGGCAACGCCCTCATCGCCGCGACCCACGACCACCTCAAAGGCCTCGGCGACCTCATCAACTACGTCGGCCCGACCGAAGGCTTCCAGGTGTTCACCGATCATTGCGACGTCGCCGACTGCGACGGTTTTGTCGGCAACCTCCTGCTCAAAAGCTGGGAATCCC
>JAHFTG010000120.1 GCA_023269455.1 Opitutaceae bacterium
ATCATCACGGTGCGGATGCCCATGGCGCGGAGCTGGGCGAAGCGTTCCTTGATGCCGCCTTTGACGACGTCCTTGAGGTAGATCGCGCCGAGGGCGGTGGCGGTGCCGTGGGCGGACTCGGCGACGACGAGGGGCGTGCCGCCTTGGCGGGAGATTTTATCGACGGCGTCGGTGATGGCGGTGGGGTAGTGGCCGCCTTGGGACTCGATCCAGGTTTTGACGTTGGCGGCGGCGCCTTTGCGGATGGAGCGGGCGGGCTGGCTGGAGTTGGCGGCGAGGTCCACGCCGCTCATGCGGGTCTGGGCGGTGAAGGGAACGAAGACGGCGTGGGGGGCGACGAGGTCGCGGCCGCGGAGGTTATATTTTTCCTTGGCGAGGACGACGATGCTGCGGCCTTCGGGGGTTTCGTCGGCGAGGGAGGAGAGTTGCGCGGCGTCGGCGAGGCGTTCGGCGGTGATGCCGGGGGCGGGGACGAATTCGGCGGCCTGGCGGTTGCCGAGGGTGATGGTGCCGGTCTTGTCGAGGAGGAGGACGTCGATGTCGCCGGCGGCTTCGACGGCGCGGCCGGAGACGGCGAGGACGTTGCGCTGGAGGAGGCGGTCCATGCCGGCGATGCCGATGGCGCTGAGGAGTCCGCCGATGGTCGTGGGGATGAGGCAGACGAGGAGCGCGATGAGCGTGGTGATGGAGAAGGCGACGTTGGCGTATTGGCCGAACGGTTTCAGCGCGATGACGACGAGGAGAAAGATGAACGTGAGCGCGGAGAGGAGGATGGTGAGGGCGATCTCGTTGGGCGTTTTTTGGCGGGAGGCGCCTTCGACGAGGCTGATCATGTGGTCGAGGAAACCTTCGCCGGGATTGGCGGTGATGCGGATGAGGAGGGTGTCGGAGAGGACGGCGGTGCCGCCGGTGACGGCGCTGCGGTCGCCGCCGGCTTCGCGGATGACGGGGGCGGATTCACCGGTGATGGCGGATTCGTCCACGGAGGCGGCGCCCTCGATGACTTCGCCGTCGCCGGGGATGAGTTCGCCGGCCTTGACGAAGACGAGGTCGCCTTTGGCGAGTTGGGTGGCGTCGATGGATTCGAGGGTGCCGTCCTTGCGGCGGCGGTTGGCGACGAGTTGCTTGCGGGAGGCGCGGAGGGCGCGGGCCTGGGCCTTGCCCCGGCCCTCGGCGACGGCTTCGGCGAAGTTGGCGAAGATGACCGTGAAGAGGAGCCAGAGGGCGATCTGGAGGACGTAGCCGAAGGGGTCTTTGGACGTGAAGAGTTGTTGGAAGGAAAGGAAGGCCCCGATGAGCGTGATGAACATCACGGGGTTTTTGAGCTGGGTGCGCGGGTCGAGTTTTTTGAGGGAGTCGATGACCGCCTGGCGCAGGATGGCGCCGTCGAAAAGGGAGGTGGCTTGGGTGCTCATGTGGAAAAGTTGAGAGTTGAGGGCTGAGAGTGGGGAGACCTCAGAAAAGTTGACCGGCGCCCATCAGGAAGTGTTCGACGATGGGGCCCATCGCCAGGCCGGGGAGGAAGGTGAGCGCGCCGACGAGGACGACGGTGCCAATGAGCAGGAGGACGAAGGTGAAGCCTTCGGTGCGGAAGGTGCCGGCGCTGGCAGGGACGAGGCGCTTGCCTGCGAAATTGCCGGCGAGGGCGAGGATGGGGACGATCATGAGGAAGCGGCCGATGAGCATCGCGAGGCCGAGGGTGATGTTCCAATGCGGGTCGCCGCTGGCAGGTGTGGCGGTGAGGCCGGCGAAGGCGCTGCCGTTGTTGCCCACGGCGGAACTGAAGGCGTAGAGCAGTTCGCTGAAGCCGTGCGGGCCGGCGTTGTTGAGGCCGTCGGTGCCCCACTTGGCGACGCTGGCCCAGGCGGTCATGCTCAGGATGGTCGCGGCGAGCACCATGAGGATGATCATGACCAGCTTCACATCGTAGGCCTCGATTTTTTTGCCGGCGTATTCGGGGGTGCGGCCGACCATGAGGCCGGCGATGAACACGGCGAGGATGACGAAGATCAACATGCCGTAGAGGCCCGCGCCGACGCCGCCAAAGATGACCTCGCCGGTTTCGATGTTGAAGAGCGGGACGAGTCCGCCGAGGGGCGTGAAGGAGTCGTGCATCGCGTTGACCGCGCCGCAGGAGGCGTCGGTGGTGATGGTCGCGAAGAGGGCGGAATTGAAGACGCCGAAACGGACTTCCTTACCCTCCATGTTGCCGTCGGCGGTGGCGACGCCGAGGTGCTGGTGGATGGGATTGCCGGAGATTTCGGCCTTCCAGCAGACGAGCACGCCGACAACAAACATGATGGCCATCGCGCTCCAGACGGCCCAGCCGTGGCGCTGGTTTTTCAGGGTGCGGCCGAGCCACCAGGTGAGCGCGCTCGGGATCGCGAAGATCGAGAGCATCTGGAGGAAGTTGGAGAGAGGCGTGGGGTTTTCGAACGGGTGGGCGGCGTTGGCGTTGAAGAAGCCGCCGCCGTTGGTGCCGAGCATTTTTATGGCGACCTGGGAGGCGACGGGGCCTTGGGAGATGGTCTGCGTCGCGCCTTCAAGGGTGTGCGCGGTCGTGTAGGGCTGGAAATTTTGGATGATGCCCTGGGAAACGAGGAAGAGGGCGAAGATGAGGCAGAGCGGGGCGAGCAGGTAGTAAGTGACGCGGACGGTATCGACCCAGAAGTTGCCGATGGTTTTGGCGGAATGGCGGGCGATGCCGCGCACGAGGGCGGCGGCGATGGCGATGCCGGCGGCGGCCGAGGTGAAGTTGTGAATCGTCAACGCGACCATCTGCGAGAAATACGACATGGTCGATTCGCCGCCGTAGCTTTGCCAGTTGGTGTTGGTGGTGAAACTCGCGGCGGTGTTGAACGCGAGGGCAGGCGAGAGTCCGGGCAGGTGCTGCGGATTCAGCGGGAGGCGGTCCTGATAACGCAGGATAAAGTAGGTGAACAACAGGCCGACGAGGCTGAAGGCGAGCAGGGCGACGGTGTAGCCGAACCAGGTTTGCTCCTTGGCGGGGTCGATGCCGCAGACGCGGTAGGTGAGGCGTTCGACGGGCTTCACGAGGCGGTCAAGAAACGTGCGGCCCTGCGCGTCGAGCACGCGGACGAGATAGAGGCCTAGCGGCTTCGTGATGAGCAGGAGCGCGCCGACGAAGAGAGCGAATTGGAACCAGGCGTTGGGATTGTTCATGGAAGAGCGAGGACGGCGGGCGGGCGTCGGCGGGTTAGAATTTTTCGGGGCGGAGGACGGCGACGACGAGGTAGAGCAGGCAGGCGACGGCGAGCAGGCCGATGAGGATATTTTCCATGGGGCGATTATGGCACCCTTGGGCGCGTGCGCCTAATCAAGCGGGGGCGCGGGAGTGTTAAGAAAACATCAAGGGCCGGATGGCGGGGTAAATTTTAGCTCTCAATTCGCGGTGGGGCTGCATACGGTGCCTCATGGAAAAACGTAAATTTGCCGAACTCGGACTGTCCGCCGAGGTGTTGAAGGCCGTGGACAAGATGGGATTTGAAGAGGCTTCGCCCATTCAGACCGCCGTCATTCCGCTGCTGCTTTCGGGCAAGGACGTGATCGGGCAGTCGTCCACCGGCTCCGGCAAGACCGCCGCCTTCGGTGTGCCCGCCGTTGAGAAAGTCGATGCGAAAAAGAAAGCGGTGCAGGTGCTGATCCTTTGCCCGACGCGCGAACTCGCGGTGCAGGTCGCCGAGGAAATCGCGAAGCTCGCCTTCTACAAAACCGGCGTGCGCGAGGTGCCGATTTTCGGCGGCCAGCCCTACGACCGTCAGATTCGCGCCCTCGAGGCCGGCGCGCAGATCGTGATCGGCACGCCCGGTCGCGTGATGGATCACATGGAGCGTGGCACTCTGCGTCTCGACAACCTGAAGATGCTCATCCTCGACGAGTGCGACCGGATGCTCGACATGGGTTTCCGCGACGACATCGAGAAGATCGTCTCGCAGACGCCGCCCGCGCGGCAGCTCCTGTTCTTTTCGGCCACGATGCCGCCTGCGATCAAGAACCTCATCATGCGCTCGGCCAAGGATCCGGCGTGGGTGAAGATCGAGTCTGAGGCGAAGAACGCCCCGCAGGTGGACCAGGTTTATTTCGAGGTGGATCGCCGCTACAAGATCGACGTGCTCACGCGCCTGATCGACCTGCACGATTTCCGTTACGGCATCATTTTTTGCTCCACGAAGGTGATGGTGGACGAGCTCGACGAGCACCTGCATGCGCGCGGCTATGCGACCGACCGTCTGCACGGCGACATCACGCAGGCGCAGCGCACGCGCGTTATGGACAAGTTCCGTCGTCGTGGCTTCGAGTTCCTGGTGGCCACCGACGTCGCGGCGCGCGGGCTCGACGTCGATGACCTCGAAGTCGTGTTCAACTTTGATCTCCCGAATGACGCCGAGGATTACACGCATCGCATCGGCCGCACGGGTCGCGCGGGCAAGTCGGGCAAGGCGTTCACGTTTGTCTCGGGTCGCGAGATTTACGGCCTGCAGAACATGGCGCATTACGGGCGGTTGAAGATCCGCCGCGAGAACGTGCCGTCCCTCGACCAGGTCGAGGAGGCGCGCGAAAACGTGTTTTTTGAAAAGCTGCGCGGCGTGCTGGAGGCCGGGACCTTCCGCAAGCAGGACCGCTTTATCGACCGGCTTCTGGAGCAGGGTCACGCGAGCACCGACATCGTTTCCGCGCTCATCCATATGATGCATGGAGGCGGCGACAAACCGGCGGCTCCGGCGGCGGCACCTGCTCCGGCCAAGGCGGCACGCTCGGCGCTTCCTCCGGCTTCCGCGCCGGTGGCCAAGCATGTGCCTGACGCGCCTTACGTTCCCAAGCCAAGTCCGGTGAGCAACGTGCCCGCCGCTTTCGCGAAGGTCGCTCATAAGGCGAAGATCGTGTCCCCGGCGGCAAAAGTGCCTCAGGTGACGCCATCGACTCCGGCCGCGCCGAGCGATGCGTCGAACGAGTTGGCCGCTTCGGTTCCGTATTCGGCACCCGTGCCCAGTGAAAACGAGCAGGCATTGTTTGAGAACGAAGAGGTGAAGCCGGTGCGCCCCTCGAAGCAGAAGTTTGAACGCGCCGCCCGCACGGGCCGCGAGCCGGGGATGACGACGTTGTTCTTCAACGTCGGCCGCAAGCAGCTCGTCACGCCGGCGGACATCGTCGGCAAGGTCGCGGGCGTCACCCGTCTGCCTGCCAACGTGGTCGGCGCGATGGACATTCACCAGCGGCACACGCTGGTCGATGTGACGACGGAGCATGTGGCCTTGATCTTGGAAAAACTGAAGGGCATTCGCGTGAAGAACGTATCGCTGGAGCCCGCACTGGCGACGGATGCGGATCGCGCGGCGGAGTGACGGAGTGAGAAGGTTGAGAGTTGAAAGTTGAGGGTTGAGAGACGGAAACGGATCGGAGCTCTCAACTTTCATCCCTCAACTCTCAACTTTTCAGGCACGTCACGGGAAGTTTACGGGCGGGAACCTTGACAGGTCTCCAAGGGATTCCTACTCGTCAGAGCCCATATGGAGGCTGTGCTAGACCAACCGGTTCTGGTTCTGAATCGCCTATGGCAGGCGGTGAATGTGATCGGCGCAAAACGCGCCTTTGGATTGCTGTCGAGAGGTCACGCGAGCGTCGTCCATCACCACGAGGACGACTTCCGTGTTTTCAATCTCATGGACTGGGTGGACTTCTCGCAGGACAATCCGCCGATCGAGTTTATGGACGCGGTGCATACGCCGCGCATGACGATCCGCCTGCCGCGCGTGATTCTGCTGGCGCATTTCGACCGGCTGCCTTGCAAGGAACTGAAGCTCACGCGCAACAACGTCTTCGAGCGCGACAAGGAGACCTGCCAGTATTGCGGGAAGATTTTCGAGCGTGAGGATCTCAACCTCGACCACGTGATCCCGCGCGATTTTGGCGGCAAGACGACGTGGGAAAATATCGTGTGCTCGTGCATCAAGTGTAACTCGAAAAAGGCGAATCGCCTCCCGCACGAGGCGCACATGCGGCTCATCCGCAAGCCGGTGCGTCCGAAGTGGAGGCCGGTGATCTCGCTGGTGCTGGGCAACGCGGAACGCGAGCGTTGGAAGGATTTCCTCGATCTGGCTTACTGGAACGTCGAGCTGGAGGATTGAGCGGGCGGATTTGAGATTGGGGATTCCGGATTTAGGATTTTCCGGAGTCGATCAGCGGTGTAGGAAACGCGCGACGACGTCTGGCTGGTCGGTGAAGAGTCCGTCGAGGCCGGCGACGTTGAGCAGGGCGTGCAGGGCGGTTTCGGTCGTTGTGAACCCATCGGGCAGGGTGTCGGCGCGGAAGGTGTAGGCGTGGACGGCGAGGCCGGCGGCGTGGGCGGTGGGGACGACGTCGGATGAAGCGAACACGCGATCAAGGTTGATCGCGATGGCGGAGGCGTAGGTCATGATTTCTCGCAGGCCGGTGGCGGTGCGCATGACGTCGTAGTCAC
This sequence comes from Opitutaceae bacterium, assembly GCA_023269455.1. Taxonomy (GTDB): domain Bacteria; phylum Verrucomicrobiota; class Verrucomicrobiia; order Opitutales; family Opitutaceae; genus Rariglobus. The sequence goes on from JAHFTG010000120.1 coordinate 6,479, forward strand.
AGGCGGCTTCGTGCCAGGTGTTTTCGCCGAGGAGCTGGGTGAGGCGGAGGGTTGTGCCGAACTCGGTGCGCAGGCGGCGGAGGGCGGCGGGGTCGAAGCTTTCGACGA
>JAHFTG010000009.1:0-390 GCA_023269455.1 Opitutaceae bacterium
CTGTTGCCTTGGGCGTTTCGGCGAGCGCGGAGTCGAGGGCCTTGATGAGCTCGGCGATGGTGGCGTCGGTCTCGTCGCCCATGTTCGAGATACGGAAGGTCTTGCCCTTCAACTTGCCGTAGCCGCCGTCGATCACGAGGTGATGCTTCGACTTGAGGACTTTGTTCAGCACGCCGAGATCGATGTTCTGGGTGTTGGCGAAGCAGTTGAGCGCGACCGAGCCGTAGCCCTCCTTGGGGAACAGTTTGAAACCCTTCGAGAAGATGAAGTCTTGCACCATCTTGTTGAGGCGTGCGTGGCGGGCGTAGCGGGCTTCGATGCCCTCGGCCTTGATGTCTTCGAGCTTGGACTTGAGGGCGTAGATGAGCGCGATGCACGGGGTGCTCGGGG
>JAHFTG010000009.1:400-18597 GCA_023269455.1 Opitutaceae bacterium
GTTCTCGTGGTACTTCTGGAATTCGATCAGATCGAAGTAGTAGCCGCGGTCCTTGGCGAGGGCGGAGCGTTCGAGAGCCTTCTTCGAGACGCTGATGAGCGCGAGGCCAGGGGGCATCGCGAGGGCCTTCTGCGAACCGGTGATGATGATATCGATGCCGAGTTCGTCCTTCTTTATGGGGACGACGGTGAACGAACTGACGGTGTCGATGATCGAGATGACGTCGGGGAACTCGCGGAGGACGGCGGCGAGGGCGACGATGTCGCTCATGGTCCCGGTCGAGGTCTCGTTGTGAATGATCGTGATGCAGTCGTAGGCGCCGGTGGCGAGTTCCTTGCGGACGGCCTCGGGGTCGATGGGCTGGCCCCATTCGAATTTCAACGCAGTGGCCTGCTTGCCGCAACGCAGGGCGACGTCGTTCCATTTGTCGGAGAACGCGCCGTTCATGCAGTTGAGCACCTTCTTTTGGCAGACGTTGCGCAGAGCGCCTTCCATCACGCCCCAGGCGCTGCTGGTGGAAAGATATACCGGATCCTTGGTATAGAACAGCGCCTGCAAGTCCGGTTGAATGGAATTGTAGAGCGCCACGAAATCGGTGCTGCGGTGGCCGATCATGGGCTGAGCCATGGCGCGCAGGGTCTTTTCGGAGACGGCGATGGGGCCGGGGATGAACAATTTGTAGCTCATGGGCGTTGGGATGATCCACCGGCGCAACCGACCGGCGAATATCAGCGACTCGTGGAGGATTGAGTTGCGTGATCCGGCCTGCGGCGTGGTAGAACTTTCTACCAAGCTTCACCGCCGCCGCACCGTCAACTCACTAATCCGCCCCCGCATGTCGTCCTGGCTGAAACGCCAAATCAATACCTTCGAGCAATACACGATCGACGTGATTTTCGGGCGCCGCGAGGACGTGCGGGCAACGCTCTTCGCGGCGTTTCTCCAGTGTCTCTCGGTGATTTTCAACGGCATCGCCCAGGCGCGCCTCTGGCTCTACCGCAAGCGCATCCTCCACGACCAGCCGCTCGGCTGCCTCGTGGTCGTGGTGGGCAACCTTACCGTCGGCGGCACGGGCAAAAAGCCCGTCGTGGAAAAATTCGCCCGCGCCCTTCGCGACCGCGGACGCAAGGTCGCCATCCTCTCGCGCGGCTACAAGAGCAAGGCCCCGCCGATGTGGAAGAAGTGGTGGTATTGGCTCTCACACACCTCGGAGCCGCCGCCCCGCATCGTGAGCGACGGCCAACGCGTCCTGCTCGACTCCGAGCAGGCGGGCGACGAGCCCTTCATGCTCGCGCGCAACCTCCCAGGTGTGATCGTCCTCGTGGATAAAAACCGCGTGAAAGCCGGCACCTACGCCGTCAAAAAATTCGGCTGTGACACGCTCATCCTCGACGACGGCTTCCAGTATCTCCCGTTGAAGGGCCGGCTCAATCTGCTCCTTGTAGACAAGACTAATCCCTTCGGCAACGGCCACCTGTTGCCGCGCGGCATTCTGCGCGAACCGATCAAGCATCTCCAGCGCGCCAGCTACGTTTTCCTCACCAAGTCCAACGGCCAGCGTGACGCCGAACTCGAAGATCTGATTCACCAGCACAATCCCGGTGTGGACATCATCGAGTGCGCGCACCGTCCGCAGTATCTGCAACGCTTCGGCACGGACGAACGCCAGCCGCTGGAGTTTCTCAAAGGCAAAAATGTCGGCGCATTCAGCGGCATCGCGGTGCCCGAGAGCTTCGAGAAATTCGTGCGCGATCTCGGCGGTCGCATTTTGTTCACGCGGCGTTTTCTCGATCACTACCGCTTCGCTTACGAGGACTTCGTGGCGATCTTCAGCGAGGCGTTGGAAAAGAAGGCGGAGTTCATCGTCACCACCGAGAAAGACGCCGTGCGCCTGCCCGACGGCCTGCCATGCCCGGTGCCGGTTTACTACCTGCGGCTGGAGATCGACATCATCCGCGGCGCTTCGGATTTTGACGAGGCGGTCGATCGCATTTGTTTTCCCGAGACCGCCGCGCGCACCGCTTGAATTTTTCAAACATGATCATTGATACCCGTTATCTGAAACTGGCCGAGGGCCTCACCGGTTTTTCCTGCAATCTCCAAAAGGGCGAGCGCGTCCTCATCGACGCCTTCGATGTGCCTGAGGCGATGGTCATCGCGCTCATCCGCGCGACCCGTGCGCGCGGCGCTCATCCGCTGGTGAACATCCACCGCGCCCGCGTGACCCGCGAACTCATGCTTGGCGCCGAGGAAGGCCAGTATGCCCCGCACGCCGAGGTGGAGTTGAAGCGCATGGAAAAGGTGGACGCCTACATCGCGCTTCGCGGCTCCGACAACATCTTTGAAAACGCCGACGTGCCCTCGTCCCGCGTGCAGCTCGTTTCCCGCATCATGAAGCCCGTGCTCGATCATCGCATCAACAAGACGAAATGGGTCGTGCTCCGCTGGCCGACGTCGGCAATGGCCCAGCAGGCGGCGCTGAGCACCGAGGCGTTCGAGGATTTTTATTTCAAGGTCTGCACGCTCGACTACGCGCGCCTGATTCCGGGCATGAAGGCGCTCAAGGCCCTCATGGACAAGACCGACCAGGTTCACATCAAGGGACCGGGCACCGACCTGCGTTTTTCGATCAAGGGTATCGGCGCGTGCGAGTGCGGCGGCCTGCGCAACATTCCCGACGGCGAGGTGTTTTCCTGCCCCGTAAAGGACTCGGTCGAGGGTGTCGTGCAGTATAACGCGCCCACGGTTTATCTCGGCACGTCGTTTGACAACATCCGTCTCGTCTTTAAAAAAGGTAAGATCGTCGAGGCCACCGCCAACAACACGAAGCGTCTCAACGAAATTTTGGATAGCGATCCCGGCGCGCGCTACATCGGCGAATTTGCCATCGGATTTAATCCGCACATCCTCGCGCCGATGCGCGACATCCTCTTCGACGAAAAAATCGCGGGGAGTTTCCATTTCACGCCCGGCCAGGCCTACGAAGGATACGGCAACGGCAACAAATCGCAGGTCCACTGGGACATGGTGAACATCCAGCGTCCGGAGTGGGGCGGCGGCGAAATCTGGTTCGACGGAAAGCTCATCCGCAAGGACGGCATCTTTGTCCCGAAAGCGCTGCATAAACTCAATCCAGACTACCTGCTGGCTGGAAAGTGAGCGGAATGATGGCGCTAAAAGATTACATCCAGTCGCTGCCCAAGACCGAGACGCACCTGCATATCGAGGGCGCGTTGCCCTACGAACTGCTGCATGCGTGGAAGCCGGAAACCTACCGGTTGAATCCGGCATTTCACGCGGAGGATTTCCGTTATGAAAGTTTTCCGAAGTTCGACGAAACCCTGCTCGGCCATGCTTTGCCGTGGTTTGTTTCGGCTGAGCGTTATCACGAGGCGGCCAAGGCGATTTTCGCGAAGCATGTCGCCCAGAACGTGCGCTACGTGGAGACCAGTTTTCATCTGCCGGTCGCGGGGTTTATCAACGTGCCTGCCCGGGAGATTATCGCCGCGATCCGCTCGGCGGTTCCGGCCGGTTTGGAGGTGAGGATTTTTGCCGGTATGCTGCGCACCGATTACGCCGGGCCGATGCGGACGGTGATCGACGACTTGGTGAACTGGGACGAACTCGCGGGCGTGGATTTGCATGGCTTCGAGCAGGTGCCGACGGAGTCGTGGACAGCCGAAGTATGGGCGCGGCTGCGGGCCGCTGGCAAAATCACCAAGGCCCACGCCGGTGAATTCGACGGCGCGCATCGCGTGCGCGAGGCGATCGAGCAGCTCGGCGTCACGCGCATCCAGCATGGCGTGCGCGCGAGCGAAGACCCGGCGGTGGTCGCGCTGGCGGCGGCGCGAGGCGTGACTTTTGACGTGTGCCCGATCAGCAACCTAAAGCTGTGCGTGGTGCCGTCGCTGGCGAAGCATCCGCTGCGCGCGTTGATGCAGGCGGGCGTGCGTTGCACGATCAGCACGGATGACCCTCTGGTTTTTTTCAACACAGTGAATGGTGAATACCACGCGCTCGCGACCGAGGCCGGCTTCACCCACGCGGAAATCGCCCAACTCGTGCGCAACGGCTGGGAAGTCGCCGACGTGCCTGCCGCCACGCGTGCGCGGATGCTCGCGGAGATTGATCGCCTTGTCCGTGAAAGCACCTGAAGGTCGGCCGCTATCATGGTCAACACCTACACCGTTCCCGAGGGCATCCGTCGTGCCCGTGCCGACAAGGTGCTCGCCGGTGCCTTCCCCGAACATAGTCGCGTGGCCTTTCAACGTTCTTTGGATGCGGGGCTCGTGACGCGTGAGGGCAAAGCGCTCGACCGCAGCGCCGAAGTGAACGCGGGCGAGGTGATCACGTTCGCCTTTCCCGAAGTGGTGCCGGCGGAACTCAAGGCGGTGGACATCCCGCTCGATGTGATTTTTGAGGACAAGCATCTCCTCGTGATCAACAAGGCGGCGGGCATGGTCGTGCATCCGGGCGCGGGCACCGCCGAAGACACGCTCGTGCATGCGTTGCTTGCCCACTGCAAAGGCAGCCTGAGCGGCATCGGCGGCGTGGAACGGCCGGGAATCGTGCATCGCCTAGATCGTGAAACATCCGGCGTGATGGTGGTTGCCAAGACCGATGCGGCGCATCGTGGACTGGCCGAGCAATTTGCGGCGCGCACTTCGCACAAGGAATACTTGGCGTTGGTGGACGGCGTGCCCGGCCTGATGAGCGGCAGTCTGCGGAAACCCATCGGGCGCAATCCTACGCAGCGTCATAAGATGGCGATCGTCGAAGGATCGGGCGGGCGGGATGCGCATACGGATTGGGAGCGTGTGGAGGCGTTTGGTGGCGATCTTGCGTCGCTCATCCGCTGCACGATTCACACAGGGCGCACGCATCAAATCCGCGTCCATATCAAATCGCTCGGGCATATTTTATTGGGTGATGTGGTCTATGGCTGGAAGGACAGTCCGCGCCTGCCAATCCAGCCCACGCGAGTGATGCTGCACGCGGAGCACTTGGTGCTCACGCATCCTATCACGGGCAAGCCACTCGATCTGCATGCGCCGCTGCCAAAGGATTTCGAGAAACTGCTCAAGGCATTGAGGAAGGAAATGAAGCTGGCGCCGGCATCGGTCAAACGCGGCCTGCGCAGCCCATCGAACAAGCGTGGCGATGGCGTGGTTGCCAAGGCGGCCAAAGCCAAGCCGGTCAAGAAGCGGATGTCCCGCAAGGGGAAGGCCTGAAGGCTTGGGCGGGAAACACGCCTCAGCCTGTCGCTTCGGCGGCGAGGCCCCAGCGCAAGTTGTAGAGCGTATGGTGAAACGTCTCGATGCGGCCGGCTTCGGCGATGGCGAGCATCGTCACGAGCGCGGCGGGAAAAACATCGGCGCGACCGGCCGGCATGCCGGGAAAATCCAGGCGTTGCTGGAGTGTGAGCGGAGCGAGCTTTTCGAGAAGCGCACGCAATTCGGCCACGGCGATCACGGGGGAGGTTTCGGAAAGTTTCTGGCTGTCGTGCGCGCCGCGAATCAGACGCACCGCCGTCATGCTGCCGCCGGCGAACACGGCCTTTGCGTGCGGCAAGTCGAAGCGGAAGCCGCTCCGTGCCAGTTCGTCGTTGGTATGCGCGGCGATGGTGACGCGGGCATCGGCGGAGAAGGGCGCGGATGAATCGGCAACGAAGCGTTCGGTAAGGCGGACGCAGCCGAGGCGCAGGCTCAGTCCTTGGGCGATGGCGCGATTTTTGAAGGTCAGGCATTCAAGACTGCCGCCTCCGAGATCGAAGACATGGAAGTCGTGAAATGTGGCGAGCGCGGGATCGCAGGTGAGGCCGCGTCCGATGAGATTGGCCTCTTCGTCGCCGGTGAGGATACGGATGGTGTGGCCGGTCGCCGAGAGCACGCGTTGGCGGAATTCGGCGCCGTTGACCGCGTCGCGCACGGCGCTGGTGGCAACGAGGATGGTCGTCGTGGGATTAAACGGTGCGGCGTCGGCAAGGAGTGCTTCGATGGCGGCGAGGCCGCCCGCCATGCCGTCTTCCGTGAGCCGGGGCTCGGCTTTGCTGATGCCGGCGCTGATGCGGGCGTCGATGGTGCGGCCTTTGAGCGAGACGAGGAGGCCGTCGGGCTGGCGCTGCGCGACGAGCACCTTGATCGAGTTGGAGCCGATATCGATGACGGCGACGACGGGATTCATGGGTATTTTCTTATCCTGCATCTATCCTGTTCATCATGTCTAAAATTCAGACGGATTGGACAGGATGAACAGGATGGAAGGCAGGATGTCGGAATCAGAGTTATAAAATGAAGTCGGTCGGGGCGATGAGGACGACGAATTCGCCTTTGAGGCTTCCTTTGAGGAGGCGGTCGCGGACATCGGCGGCGCGGCCGATGAGGAAGGTTTCGTGGAGCTTGGTCACTTCTTTGGCGATGCAGACCACGCGGTCGGGGCCGAGGGTCGCGACGATTTCCTCGGCGAATTTGTCGATGCGGTGACAGCTTTCGTAGAGCGCGAGGGTGAAGTCGAAGTCGCGATATTTTTCCAAAAATGCGGTGCGGGCGGCGGTCTTGGCGACGAGGAAACCGGCGAACAAGAAACCGTTGGTCGGCAGTCCGCTCGCGCTCAAAACGGCGGTGATCGCACAGGGGCCGGGCACGGGGACGACGGGGAGGCCGCGGCGGCGGCAGGCACGCACGAGGCGGAAACCGGGGTCGCTGATCGCGGGCGTGCCGGCGTCGGACACGACGGCGATGGATTTCCCGGCGGCAAGCTGGTCGGCGAGGCGTTCGGCGACTTCGGTTTCGTTGTGGTCGTGATAAGCGATGAGGTCGCGGCGCAGGCCGTAGCGTGTGAGCAGACCGCCGGTCGTGCGGGTGTCTTCGCAGGCGACGAGATCAACGCTGCCGAGGATGGCGCGGGCGCGTTCGGTGAGGTCGGCGAGGTTGCCGATGGGCGTGGCCACGACGTAGAGGTGGCCGGGCTGCGGCGTGAGCGAGTTGTTGACGGGGGCGTCGGCCATGGGGCGATGTCAGCCGATTGACGACGGCGGGCAAGCCCGCTCCCTGAACGGACACAAAAAAACCGGCCTGCGAGAGGCCGGTTTTGAAGGATTCAGTAGCCGCTGCCGGGGCCGCCGGGCCCGCCCATTCCGCCCATGCCGGGAATGCCGCCTTCCCAGCTTGCGGGGCGACTCCAGGGGATGCTGCTGTCCTGCTCCGTCTTGCTGGAGCATCCGGTGGTGGCCAGCATCGAGGCGACACCCGCGAGGGTGAGTGCGACGAGAATAAATTTTTTGCGGAGCGACATGGGCGATTACTGGGCGGCGAGGGTGGCGGTATCGCCCTTGCCGATGCTGCCGCGCAGCGAATCGGTGGAGATCTGGGCGATGGCGTAGTCACCTTCGACGCTGCTCACCTGGGCGGTGGCGAGCGTGTCGGTGCCACGGGTGATGGTGAACTTCTGGTTGACCTGCACGCCTTGGGTCTTGCCAACATTGAGGACGACGAAGGCGTTTTTCGTTCCGACGCTGACGACTTCACCGCTCAAACCGGCGGCGGCAGGCGCAACCGGGGCCGGAGTGGTAGTGCCATCGGCGTTGACGACGGCGGCGGGTTTGCCGGCTTCGAGCTCGGTGACACGAGCCTGCAGCGTGGCGATGGTTTTCTTGTAATTGTCCACGTCCTCGGGGGAAGCGGAGGCGAGCTTGAGGGAGGCGAGATCGCGTTTGAGGCCGCTAATTTCGTCGTTGAGGGCCTTGGCGGCGTCGTCCTTCGCGGTGATTTGATTGGTCAACTGGTCAACGTTGCGGGCGAGTTCGACGCTGCGGTTGTCGGCCGAGGTGAGCTTGGACTTGGCGTCGCCGAGGTCGCTGTCCATGGAGGCGAGGCGCTTTTGGAGGGCTTCGATCTGGCCGTTGGCATCGCCGAGCTTGGCTTGCACATCGGTGGTGGCGGCCTTGGCCACGCTGACCTGTTGCTCAAGCTTGGTCTTGGTATCGCCGATCTGGAAATAGAAGAACGTGGAGGCGACCGAACCGAGAAGCGCGATCACGCACAGGACGAGGGTAAGGGATTTCATAAGGGTAAGTCGGATAAGTCTCACTAGCACGGACCCCGTTGAAAAGGGAAAAGTTTCCCAAAAAACGGAGGGTGCCGGTCCACGTGGTTTATAGACGCAAGGGACCGGCGAGGTTGATTAGGCCGAGTAAACGGACTCGAACCACGGGGTTTTCGCGGTTTTTTTCACGCCGCCGTTCGCGGCGAGGTGTTCGAGGACTTTGAATACGAGTTCGGCTTTGCCGGGCGTGCCGAGGGCGGCGGCGAGCGATTCGGCGGTGAACGTCTGCCCGGCGGAGGCCTGGAGTTTGGCGGTGATTTGGAGTTTGAGCGCGATCACGCCGGAGGCGGCCTTCTTGCCGGCCTCGACGCCGGGCTGGTGGTAGGCGTTGATGCCGATGAGGGAGGCGTAGAAGCCGACCACGCGTTCGTAGAGGGCGATCAACATCCCGAGCGTGCGCGGCGACACGTCGTGGACGGTGATCGAGACGGACGAGCGGTTGCTCTCGGAAAGCGCGTCGCGGGTGCCGAGGTAGAAACCCTGGAGGTAATCGCCGGTGGTGACGCCGGGATCGACATCGAATGAGGCTCCTTCGCGATCCTTGAGGACCTCGATGAAGGTGACGAAGAAGTTGTTAACGCCGTCACGGAGCTGCTGCACGTAGGCGTGCTGGTCGGTCGAGCCCTTGTTGCCGTAAACGGCGATGCCTTGGTTCACGACGTTGCCCTTGAGGTCGAGTTCCTTGCCGAGCGACTCCATGACGAGCTGCTGAAGGTAACGGGAGAAGAGGAGCAGGCGGTCTTTGTAGGGGAGGACGACCATGTCTTTCGCGCCTTTGCCGTCGGTCGCGAAGTGCCACATGAGGGCGAGGAGCGCGGCGGGGTTTTCGGCCGTCGTGGTCGAGCGGGTGACCACGTCCATCGCGGCGGCACCGTCGAGCACGGCCTGGATGTCGATTCCTTGGAGCGCGGCAGGCAACAGGCCGACGGCGGAGAGCTCGCTGGTGCGACCGCCCACCCAGTCCCACATCGGGAAACGCGCGAGCCAGCCTTGCGCGATGGCCGTCTGCTCAAGCTTGGAACCGGCGCCGGTGACGGCGACGTAGTGCTTGGTGAAATCGAGTCCGGCGGCCTTGAAGGCGGCGGCGGCTTCGAGCTGGCCGTTGCGCGTCTCGGCGGTGCCGCCGGATTTCGAGATGACGACGACGAGGGTTTCGGGGAGTTTGCCCGCGAGGGTGGCGAGGACGTAGTCGATGCCGTCGGGATCGGTGTTGTCGAAGAAGGAGACGGCGAGCTTGTCCTTGCCCGGCTGACCGAGGGCGTGATTTACGAACTGCGGGCCGAGGGCGGAGCCGCCGATGCCGATCACGAGGAGATGGGTGAACTTTTTTCCGGGCGCGGGCGCGATGGCACCGGCGTGGACGTTGGCGGCGAAGGTTTTTATCGAGGCGAGCGTGTCGGCGATTTCCTGGGTGATCGCAGGGGTGGGGGCGAGCTGCGGGGCGCGGAGCCAGTAGTGGCCGACCATGCGGTTCTCGTCGGGGTTGGCGATGGCGCCTTTTTCAAGGGCGTCCATCTCGGCGTAGGCTTGCTGGATGGCGATTTCCTTGGAGAGGAGAAAGCCGTCGGGGAAGGGGATGCGGCTGATGTCGAGCGCGAGGCCGAGCCCGGAGTTTTGGTAGTAGTGGCTTTTGAAGCGTGACCAGGAGGACATGGGGAAAAAGGTGAGTTGAGTCTTTAAAAGGACTAAACTGGAGCAAAAAACGCAACCGAAGCATGAAGCTTATGGCTCGATGGCATGAGGGCGATTGTTGGTGGGTGGCGGATTGAAGTCACGTTTCGACCGTGGCGGAGGGGGGGGTAGTGAGGTGGCGTTGCGCGGAAGTCATAAACGCATTGTGTTGTGCGCGAGAGGATGGGAAAACAGCGGATGGAAACTAAATCCGCGCCTTGGCAGGAACGCTTCGGCCTCACGACTTGCGCCGCATCTGATGTCGAGCAAGCCATCCCGGCGGCTGCGCTCGGCGTGGCGGTTATCTACGCGCAAGCGACGGCCAAGGAAGGCGAAAAAATCTTTTTGGTGATCGAGTCGCGCGCGGGCGCGCTGCGCGGCCAATGCGTGAAACGCCTCCAAACCGCGAAGCTGCCGCCAAGTGTTTCGCTCACGATTTCCTTCAAGGCGGAGACCTTGGCCGAGGCTTCGGCGGAGGCGGTTCACGCGGCGTGCCGCCAGCAGGTGATCCTCGCGGGCGAACTGCGCCGCGAATTGCGGCCCGCGATGCGTTGAGGGCTCGGTCCGAGTTTATTACTTTCGGCGAGCGGTGATTCCAAAGCGTTCGGCAAGGAGGAGTATGCCTGCGGCGAGCGCGGCGACGCCCAGCACCCAGGCGGGCAGGTTCAAGCCGATGAGAATGTTGAGGCCGACGAGGACGAGGTAGATTGCGAGGATGATGTGTGCCATGAGGTTAATGGGTTGCCCGTGGCAGACCTCGCAACGGAGCTTTGGTAACGGGCCAATTGACCTTATGGGTTTCCCGGCGGCGGTTAAAAATCGATCCAGACGCGGATCATCATCCCGTTGAGTTGGAGTTGGCGGTTGTCGAAGCCGAAGGAGGGATCGAGTTTGTATTGGATGTGCCGTGGCGTGGTAAACGATTTTAGCGGCAGCACCAAGGGTTCGAACCGATGGAAATGCCGGTAGGCCGGCACCAGATTGGGTTCAGCCGGTGTAGCGTCGAGCGCCTGCACTAACGCATCGTTTTCGACTTCTTCGAGCGGCCAAGGCAGGCTTAATTCCAATCGAACGACCGGAGGAGGAGCTTCATTAAAGGCAATCACCGAAGACTCGGGACCGGCGAACTCCAACCATGCATCCGTGAGTGGAGTGCGGGATGGTTGAAGAAGAATAACGGGAAGCAGCAGGACAACGCTCGCGAGCGTCAGTGCCCACACGAACGTGGGGCTGACGCGGCTGTTCACGGAAGGTGTATCAAGTCGGCCGGTGAAATAACGGGAGACCATGATTAGCCAGGGCGCGCCTTCGCGGGCCAGCCGACTGGGCGTTCACTTTTTGTCTCGGCGCAAAAAATGAAGTCGGCTGGCCGCTCGGGCCTTAGAGATACTTGTCTGTCACCGCGCCTTCCGAAGCGGTGCTGACGAGCTTGGCGTATTTGGCGAGGACGCCGCGGGTTTCTTTCGGCGGAAGCGGCTTGTAGGCGGCCATGCGGGCGGCGTAGTCGGCTTCGGGGATGAGGAGGCTCATCGTGTTTTTAACCGCGTCGATTTCGATGAGGTCGCCGTTGCGCACGATGCCGATGGGACCACCCTTGGCCGCCTCGGGGGTGATGTGGCCGACGTCGAAACCGTGCGAGCCGCCGGAGAAGCGGCCGTCGGTGATGAGGGCGACGTCCTTGATGAGGCCGCGACCGGCGATGGCGCTGGTGGGCGAAAGCATTTCACGCATGCCGGGGCCGCCGACGGGGCCTTCGTTGCGGATGACCACGACGTCGCCTTTGACCACGTCGCCACGGAGGACGCCTTGAAGCGCGTCTTCTTCACCTTCGTAAACCTTGGCCGGACCCTTGAAGTAGAGGCCTTCCTTACCGGTGATTTTGCCGACGGCACCGCCGGGGGCGAGGTTGCCGTGGAGGACGCGGAGGTGGGTGTCTTTCTTGATCGGCTGATCCCAGGGGCGAATGACGTCCTGCTGGTCGGGATAGGACGGGTAGGGCTGCACATCCTTGAGGGATTCGGCGATGGTCTCGCCGGAGACGGTGAGGCAGTCGCCGTGGAGCAGGCCGCGGTCGAGGAGGACCTTCATCATCGGGCGAATGCCGCCGAGACGGATGAGGTGAGCCATGCCGTATTTGCCGAAGGGTTTGACGTCGGCGAGGAGCGGGACGCGGTCACCGATGGTCTTGAAGTCTTGGAGCGTGAGCGGGACTTCGGCGCAGTGGGCGATGGCGAGGAGGTGGAGGATAAGATTGGTCGAGCCGCCGAGGGCGAGACAGACCGTGATGGCATTCTCGAAGGCGTGGCGGGTGAGGATATCGCGGGGCTTGATACCTTTCTGGAGCATGGCCATGACGGCGGCACCGGCGCGTTCGCAGTCGTCGCGTTTTTCTTTGCTGACGGCGAGCTGGGCGCTGCTGTTGGGCAGGCTCATGCCGAGGGCCTCGATGCAGGTGGCCATGGTGTTGGCGGTATACATGCCGCCGCAGGAGCCGGGGCCGGGGATGGCGGTGGCTTCGACGTCGCGCAGGCCGGCGTCATCGAGTTCGCCCTTGGCGTGTTTGCCGACGGCTTCGAACACAGAGACGATGTCGAGGGGCTTCTTGTGATCGCAGTCGCTGGCGGCGAAACCGGGAAGGATGCTGCCGCCGTAGATGAAGACGGCGGGGCGGTTGAGGCGGGCGATGGCCATCATGCACCCGGGCATGTTTTTGTCGCAGCCGCCGATGGCGACGAGGCCGTCAAAACCTTCGGCGGCGACGGCGGTCTCGATGGAATCGGCGATGACGTCGCGGGAAACGAGGGAATAGCGCATGCCCTGCGTGCCCATGCTGATGCCGTCGGTGACGGTGATGGTGTTGAAGTAAATGGCCTTGCCGCCGGCGGCGTTGATGCCCTTTTGCGCGTGTTCGCTGAGGTCGCCGAGGTGGACGTTGCAGGGCGTCATGTTGCTGGCGGAAGAAGCGACGGCGATCTGGGGCTTCTTGAAATCTTCGTCAGTGAAGCCGACGGCGCGCAGCATGGAGCGGGCGGGGGCGCGGTCGTTGCCGTCAACAACGACGGCGGAGTGGGGGCGGGGAGTGGCGTTCGATGGCGTGGAGCTCATGGATGGAAACGGCGATTACAACGGAGCGCGGGCGGCGCGGGCAAGCGTGATGTCGCGGGGCGATTTCCAGGGTTGCATCGGCTCGGGGCGGACGCATCACTCTCGGGCTTTCTTTCGCATGGCTTTCAACCTCAAAAAAGTGCTCAAGGCGCTGCTCTTCTCATCGGGGCAGCCGCTCACGGTCAAAGACATCCAAGGTGCCTTTGCGCGTTTCCACGACCAGACGACGCTGCCGCTGACGAGCGCGGAGCCGAAGTCCGAGGATGGCGAGACGGTTGCCGCCGAGCCGACGGAGATTTCCGCCGACGAATCGCTTTCGTCCGCGCCCTCCTCCGAAGCGGCCGAGGTCATCGTGGCTGCGCCGACCGAGACGGATGCGGAGCTTTATCAGGACGTGCCCTCGCTCATCACCGCTGCGCAGATCCGCGAGGCGATGGACGAACTCGCCGCCGAGCTGCGTGCGGCCAACGATATTTATCTGCTCATCGACGGTGCCAACGGCTACCGGCTGGTCACGCATCCGCGCTTCGCCCGCTGGATTCGCATTCAGCGCGACGAGCCCGCGCCCGTTAAGCTCACCCAGTCCGCCCTCGAAACGCTCGCGATCATCGCTTACCGCCAGCCGGTCACGCGCACCGAGATCGAGACGATCCGCGGCGTCTCCGCCGAAGCCGGTCTCAACAAACTTCTCGAACGCGAACTCGTTTACATCGTGGGCCGCGCCGACCTGCCCGGTCGCCCGCTGCAATACGGTTCGACGGACAAGTTCCTGGAATTCGTCGGCGTGAAATCTCTCGTCGAGCTGCCTGCTTCCGACGTGCTTTCGCCGCGCCAGATCGACGAGTGGCTTAAAAATGCCACCAACGCCACGCCTCCGGCCGACGCCGAGATGGGCCTGCCGCTCGAAGACGGCGAGGGTGATTCGCCGAATCTCGAACCCGTCGAAATCGAACATCCCGCGCACGAAGCGGCCGCTCCGGAATCACTCGCGGCGTCGTCGTCTGACATCGCTCCATCCGACGAAAACACTTCCGCCTCCGCCTGACCATGTCCGACCCGCTACAACCCATCCGGGAAAAGATCGACGCTCACGACCACCAGCTCGTCGAGCTGCTAAACAGCCGCCTCGCCCTCGCCGCCGAGATTGGCAAACTCAAGCGCACGTCGGGCGGCCAAATCTACGTGCCCGAGCGCGAAGACGCGGTCCTTCGCAAGGTCGCCTCGCTGAACCACGGGCCGATCAAGAACGAGGCGCTTCAGGCCATCTACCGCGAGATCATGTCGGCGGCCATCGCCCTCGAAAAACCGTTGCTCATCGCTTATCTCGGGCCGGAGGCGACCTACACGCACGCGGCGGCGATCAAGAAGTTTGGCGCGAGCGTTGACTACTCGGCCATCGCGACGATCTCGGACATTTTTACAGCGGTGGAAAAGGGCGAGGCCGACTACGGCATCATCCCCATCGAAAACTCCACCGAAGGCTCCGTGCGCGAGGCGCTGGATGGCTTTGTGGAGAGTGACCTGAAGGCCGTCGCCCAGATCCACCTTGAGATCAATCACGCACTGATCTCCGCGACGCCGCTGGCCCTGATCAAAAAAGTTTACTCCAAGGATCAGGCGCTGGCGCAGTGCCGTGCCTGGCTGCAACGCCACTTGCCGCATGCGCAGCTCGTGGAGACGTCGAGCACGGCCACGGCGGTTGAGTTTGCGCAAAGCGAGCCGGGGGTCGCGGCGATTGCCTCCGAGCTGGCGGCGCAGGTGCGCGGCGTGCCGGTGCTGGCGAAAAACATTCAGGATAAAAACGACAACACGACGCGGTTCTTCGTGATCGGGAAAAAAGCTTCAGGCCCGGTCGGTGGCGGCCGTGATCTCACGAGCTTCGTGATCTCGCTGGGCGACGAAGCGGCGGCGCACTCGGGCTCGCTGCTTAAGATGCTGATGCCATTCGGCCAGCGAGGGATCAACCTATCGAAGGTCGAGTCCCGCCCGAGCAAAAAACGTCCGTGGGACTACCTGTTCTTCATCGATGTCACGGGGCACCATGACGACCCGGCGATGAAGGAAGCGGTCGCGGAGTTGCGGCAGTTCTGCCCGCTGGTGAAGTGGCTGGGCAGCTATCCGGCGGTCACGCCGTGAGGCTGTGATCCACGAAAAAGGCGGCCCGTTGAGGGCCGCCTTTTTCGTGGAGTGGACAGGACGGACGTTTATCGCGCGATGAGCTTGAGGAACTCGTCGTTGTTCTTCGTTTTCGAGAGACGGGCGATCATCGTATCGGTGGCCTCTTCGATCTTTTGGGCGACGAGGGCGCGGCGGAAGAAGTGGATCGCATCGAGCTTTTTGGCGTCGATGAGCAGCTCTTCTTTGCGCGTGCCGGAGGCTTGGATGTTCATCGCGGGCCAGAGGCGCATCTCGGCACATTTGCGGTCGAGCACGAGATCGCTGTTACCGGTGCCCTTGAATTCCTGGAAAATCACGTCGTCCATGCGGCTGCCGGTCTCGACGAGCACGGAGGCCACGATGGTGAGCGAGCCACCTTCCTCGATGTTGCGGGCGGAGGCGAAGAGCTGGCGGGGTTTTTCGAGGGCGCGCACGTCGAGACCACCCGAGCCGGTGCGGCCGGAGTTCTTCATGGTATTATGAGCGCGGGCGAGGCGGGTGATCGAGTCGATGAAGAGCACGACGTCCTTGCCGACCTCAATGAGACGGCGGGCGCGCTCGATGGCCATGTCGGCGATGCGCACGTGGCTGTCCACGTTTTCATCGTTGGAAGAGGCCCATATCTCCGCGGGGACGCTGCGGCGGAAGTCGGTGACTTCCTCGGGGCGCTCGTCCACGAGCAGGATCATGACGTGGCACTCGGGGTGGTTTTGCAGGACGCCAAGCGCCATGTCGCGGAGAAGCGTGGTTTTCCCGGTGCGGGGCGGGGCGACGATGAGCCCGCGCGTGCCTTTGCCGATGGGACAAAAAAGATCGACCGCACGGGTGGTGAGACGTCCGTCCTTGAGCTCCATCTTGAGCTGCTTGTCGGGCGACATGCTGGTGAGCGCGGTGAAGTCGGGGCGGTCTTTACGATCCTCGATGCTGAGGCCATCGACGGACTCGATGAACTTCATCTTGGGATTCGGGAAACGACCTTCGGCAGGCCAGGCGGTGCCGGTGATGTGGCTGCCTTGGCGGAGCTTGAAGCGGCGGATGAGTTCCTTCGGCACAAACGTGTCGGAGGGACGGCGTTTGCCGTAGCGCGCGGTGTCGAGAAGCTGGCCGTTGCCGCCTTTCTGGATGTCGATGTCCAAGATGCCTTGGACTTGAATCAGGTTTTCTGGCGGGCGCTCGTATTGCTGGGGGGCAGGCGCGGCGACAGTCGCAGGAGAGGGGGCCGCCGCCGGAGCGGGCTCCGGGGGCGTGGCGTTGGCCGGGGTGGTGTCAGGGTTGTTAACCATGGGTGATAAAAACGATAAAATAAAAAGAGACGGGTGCAGATGCTTGACGCGGGAAATCCATGACGGGATAAAAACCTGAGTGTCGTTGCGCGCTACTTGCGTGTGCGACCAACAACCCCAAATAGTTCCTACCGTGACGGAAAAAACGACTACCTCAGTAACCCGCGAAAAGCGGATTTTTAAGCCTTCGGCTGAGTTTCAACGCCAAGCAAACCTTGGGAGTTATGCGGCTTATAAGAAGCTGTATAACGAATCTGTCAACACCCCAGAAAAATTCTGGGAGCGGCAGGCCAAGGAATTGCTCGTGTGGCGGAAGCCCTTTAAAAAAGTCCTCCAGTGGGATGCTCCGCACGCGAAGTGGTTTGCCGGTGGCAAGCTCAACGTCTCCGAGAACTGCATCGACCGCCACCTCGGCACCGCCCGTGAAAACAAGGCGGCCCTCATCTTCGAGGGCGAGCCGGGCGACGTGCGCACGATCACCTACAAGCAGCTTCATTTCCATGTGTGCCGTCTGGCGCACATCTTCGAAAACATGGGCATCGTGGCCGGCGACCGCGTCGCGCTCTACCTGCCCATGATTCCCGAGGCGGTCATCGCCATGCTGGCCTGCGCCCGCGTTGGCGCGATCCACACGGTGATTTTTGGCGGTTTCAGCGCCGAGGCCATCAAAGACCGTCTCAACGACTGCAAGGCCAAGCTCGTCATCACCGCCGACGGTGGCTGGCGCCGTGGCAAGGTCATCGAGCTCAAAACCAACGTCGATAAGGCGCTGAACGATTCTCCCAGCGTCCAGTCTGTCATCGTGGTCAAACGCACCGGCACGCCCGTCACCATGGTCGAGGGCCGCGACGTGTGGTGGAAGGACGCTTGGGATGGCGCGCCCAACACCCATGAGGCAAAAGCCTTCGATTCCGAGCACCCGCTCTTCATTCTCTACACCTCCGGCTCCACCGGAAAACCGAAAGGCGTGCTCCACACCAGTGCGGGCTACCTGCTGGGCGCGAAGTTGAGCAGCCACTACGTTTTCGATCTCAAGGAAACCGACCGCTATTTCTGCACCGCCGACATCGGCTGGATCACCGGCCACAGCTACGTTGTTTACGGCCTGCTCTCGAACGGCTCGACCATCTTCCTCTACGAAGGCGCGCCCAACCAGCCCGAGCCCGACCGCTTCTGGCAGATGATCGACCGCCACGGCATCACCATCCTCTACACCGCGCCCACCGCGATCCGTGCGTTCATGCGCTGGGGTGACAACTACGTCCTCCGCCACCGCCTCGATTCGTTGCGCCTGCTTGGCTCCGTCGGCGAGCCCATCAGCCCTGAAGCGTGGAAATGGTTCCACAAGCTTATCGGCAAAGGCCGCTGCCCCATCGTGGACACGTGGTGGCAGACGGAAACCGGCTCCATCATGATCGTGCCGCTCCCGGGCTCCACGCCCATGAAACCCGGTTCCGCCTCGCTGCCCTTCTTCGGCGTGGCTCCGAAAGTCGTGGACGAAAAAGGCAAAGAGGTTCCTCGCGGCACCGAGGGGAAACTCATCATCACGAAACCGTGGCCTTCCATGTTGCGCAGCCTCTGGGGCGACGACGAACGTTACGAAAAAACCTACTTCAGCGACTATCCCGGCATCTACTTCACCGGTGACGGAGCGAAGCAGGACAAGGACGGCTACTTCTGGATTATCGGCCGCGTGGACGACGTGCTCAACATCTCCGGCCACCGCATCGGCACTGCCGAAGTCGAGGCCGCCCTCGCTACGCATCCCGCCGTGGCCGAGGCCGCCGCCGTCGGTCGTCCCGACGACCTCAAAGGCCAGGCCCTCGTGGTGTTTGTCACGCTCAAGACCGGCCTCGAAGCCAGTGACAAACTCAAGGA